>NZ_CP063311.1:2167624-2350983 GCF_015245355.1 Anabaenopsis elenkinii CCIBt3563
TTTGACCCCACCCTAACCCTCCCCTTGTAAGGGGAGGGGACTGGATTTTATTGTTTTATTGTTTTGGTGTGTTCGGTGTGTTCCCCATTCCTCATTCCCTGTTCCCTGTTCCCTGTTCCCTGTTCCCTAAGATAAAAATTACCTGTTGAAAACTTATCAAACATCCTCTAAGACAAAATGAATAAGTTAAAAGAATCTACCGTTGAACAAGCTACCATTGACTGGTTATCAGAACTCGGCTACACCTACTTAAACGGTGCAGAAATCGCCCCCGGAGCACCCCAGAGCGATCGCCCAGAATATGATGATGTTGTCCTGATTAACCGCTTACAAAATGCCTTACAAACCATAAACCCCCATATTCCCTTTCAAGCTATCCAAGACGCAATCAAAAAAATCACCCGGTGCGAAACACCAATACTTAATGAAAATAACCGCCGGTTTCATCAATATCTCACAGATGGGGTAGATGTTGAATATCAACAAGGGGGACAGACCCAATATAAAAAAGTTAAAATCATTGATTTTGAAGAAATTAATCAGAATGATTGGTTAGTAGTTAATCAATTTCGGGTTCAAGAAACAGGTAAAACGGCGCGTACCCCCGATGTGGTAATTTTTATCAACGGGTTACCCATCGCCGTGATGGAACTCAAAAACCCCGCCGATGAAAACGCTACTTTAAAAGGTGCATTTAACCAACTGCAAACCTATAAACATGATATCCCCTGTTTATTTCCCTATAACGAAATTCTTGTAATTTCCGATGGTACTTACGCCAGAGTGGGAACATTAACCGCAAATTGGGAGCGGTTTATGCCTTGGCGTTCCCTAGATGGTGAAAATATTATCACTAAACAAGAAGCAGAATTAGAAACTATTATTAAAGGTATTTTTCATCAAACTACTATATTAGATATTCTCCAATACTTTATTGTTTTTGAAGTCAACGAAGACAAGATTATTAAAAAAATGGCTGGGTATCACCAATACCACGCCGTGAATAAAGCCATTACTGCGACTATCGCCGCTACTCGCCCAGATGGAGATAGAAAAGTGGGGGTAGTTTGGCATACCCAAGGGAGCGGTAAAAGTCTCACCATGGCTTTTTATAGTGGGAAGTTGATTCAACAACCAGAAATGGAAAATCCCACCTTAGTTATTTTAACTGATAGAAATGATTTAGATGACCAATTATTTACTACCTTCTCATCCTGTATTGATTTACTGCGCCAAACACCCAAACAAGCAGCAAATAGAGAAAGTTTAACGGAACTCTTAAAAGTAGCAGCGGGGGGAATTATATTTACTACTATCCAAAAGTTTGCTCCAGAAACAGGTAATGAGTACCCGGAACTTTCCCCCCGGCGCAATATTGTTTTAATTGCTGATGAGGCCCATAGGAGCCAATACGGCTTAAAAGCTAAAGTAGTGGTTAAATCTGCCAAAAAGGACTCTAATCAAGTCTCCTATCTCGTACCTAAAGGAAAATCTCAACTGAAAGTTGCTGATTCTTCTAGCACTTACAATACTCAAGGGAAAAGACAAATACAGGAAATCAACCCAGAAGCTGCTGATATTAAATACGGTTATGCCAAATATTTAAGAGATGCTATACCTAACGCGGCTTTTGTAGGTTTTACAGGTACACCCATTGCCCAAACTGATAAAAATACCACTGCTTTATTTGGGAATTATATAGATATTTACGACATTCAACGGGCTGTGGAAGATGAGGCCACAGTCAAAATTTATTATGAGGGACGATTAGCCAAATTAGATTTAGACCCTTCAGAACGCCCCAAAATCGACTCGGATTTTGAGGAAGTTACAGAAGATGAGGAACTCACCACTAAAGAAAAACTCAAAAGTAAATGGGCGAGATTAGAGGCTTTAGTGGGTGCTGAAAAACGTATTAATCAAATTGCTCAAGATATCGTCACACATTTTGAGAATCGCACCGCAGCACCAGAACTTAGGGAGGGTAAGGGGATGATTGTTTGTATGAGTCGCCGTATTTGTGTAGACTTGTACAACGCTATGATTCAACTAAAACCAGAATGGCACAGTGAAGATGATCGCCAAGGGGTGCTCAAAGTTATTATGACTGGTTCTGCTGCGGATGACCAGAAAATGCAACCCCACATCCGCAGTAAAAAAGCCCGCAAAGACTTAGCTCAACGCTTCAAAAAAGCCGATGATGCTTTTAAATTAGTAATTGTCCGGGATATGTGGTTAACTGGTTTTGATGCACCTTGTTTACATACTCTCTATGTAGATAAACCCATGCAGGGACACAATTTAATGCAGGCTATAGCCAGGGTAAATCGCGTCTTTGAAGATAAACCAGGGGGGTTAGTGGTTGATTACCTGGGTATTGCGGAACAACTCAAAGACGCTCTCAGAGATTACACCGAAAGGGATAGAGGGGAAACAGCAATAGATACCAGTATCGCCTTAGCTGTGATGCGGGAAAAATGGGCAATTGTCAAAGCCATGTATGACGGGTTTGATTACCAGAAGTTCTTTACAGGTAAAGCCACAGAACGAGTATCGATTATTCCCGCCGCCCTGAATCATATTCTGGGGTTGGAAGATGGTAAACAAGGTTACACTAAGGCTGTGGGCGAGTTATCTAAAGCCTTTGCTTTGGTGAGCAGTACGGATGAGGCGATCGCAATTCGGGATGAGGTGGGATTTTTCCAAGCTATCAAAGCAGCTATGGTTAAGTATACCACAGTCAACGGTAAAAGTCCAGAAGATATAGATGCGGCGGTGCGTCAAATTGTCTCCAAAGCGATCGCCAGTGACCAAGTAATAGATATTTTCACATCTACTGGGTTAAATCAACCAAATATCAGCATTTTCTCTGATGAATTTCTCGAAGAAGTGCGGGGTTTACCCCACAAAAACCTGGCGGTAGAAACTTTACAAAAATTAATTAATGAGCAAATCAAAATCAGTGCTCGTAAAAATCTGATTAAATCTCGTTCTTTCCGAGAAATGTTAGAAAATACCATCAAAAAATATCAAAATCGTGCCATTGAAACCGCCCAAGTCATCCATGAACTGATTTTACTAGCAAAAGCCATGAAGGAGGCACAAAAACAGGGTAAAGACTTAGGATTAACAGAAGATGAAATAGCTTTTTATGATGCGTTGGAAGTCAACGACAGTGCGGTGATAATTTTAGGAGACCATACCCTCAAAGCGATCGCCCGGGATTTAGTTAAAGCCATTCGTGCTAATTTAACCATTGATTGGACAGTTAGGGAAAATGTGCAGGCTAATTTACGAGTAAAGATTAAAAGATTACTCAAAAAGTATGGCTATCCACCAGACAAACAAGCAAAAGCCATCGCCACAGTGTTAGAACAAGCCGAGTTAATTTATCAATCTTAGGGTATAATTGGCTCAAAAATGCGAACAATAGCCGAAATTAACGAAAAAATCAGCCACCAACGTGCAGTAGTATTGACTGTAGAAGAATTAAAAGCACGAGTTGCTGAAGTTGGTATCACTCAAGTAGCCAAAGAAGTTGATGTCATTACCACCGGTACATTTGAGCCGATGGAGTCCAGTGGTGCAATTATTAACCTGGGACAAACTGACCCCCCGATAAAAATTCGCCGCTGTTGGATAGATGGCGTACCAGCCTACGCAGGGTTTGGGGCAGTAGATTTATACTTAGGTGCCAGTTGTACCGTAGATACCATGGATGGGGAAGAAGTCCGAGAACATGGTGGTGGCCATGTCATGGAAAATTTGATCGCTGGGAAACCTGTACAGATCAGAGCCTTGGGACAAGTAACAGATTGTTACCCCAGGGCGAGCTTTGAAACTACCATTACCCGTGACACCATCAATCAGTTCTATTTATTCAATCCGCGCAATCTCTACCAAAACTTTATTGTCGGCGTTAACGGGGGCGATCGCCCACTATTTACTTATCTAGGTCCTTTACAACCCAGTTTAGGAAATGCGGTTTACTCTAACCCCGGTGCAATTTCCCCCTTACTCAACGACCCAGATTTACAACTAGTTGGTATTGGTACGAGGATATTCTTAGGTGGTGGTATTGGCTATGTTGCATGGGAAGGAACTCAACACTTCCCCTTACAAAAACGCCTACCCAATCATACACCCATTGGACCGGCGGCCACTGTAGCCTTAATCGGCGATGCTAAACAAATGAATCCCCAGTGGGTGCGGGGTTGTTACTTTAAAAGCTATGGTCCTTCATTAATGTTGGGTGTAGGTGTTCCCCTCCCGGTATTAAATGAAGAGGTAGTTAAATATTGTGCCGTCCAGGATAAAGACTTAGTAGCGCCCATCGTGGATTTTTCCATTCCTCGGCGAGTCCGTCCTACCTTTGGACTGGTGAGTTACGCCCAACTCAAGTCTGGGCGGATCACCATTGACGGTAAAAATGTCAGGGTTGCTCCCCTAGCTAGTATATTATTTTCCAGGGCGATCGCCACGGAATTAAAATCATGGATTGGTGCGGGTAATTTTACCCTCACAGAACCCGTGGCTCAAATTCCCATGGACAGATCATTTTTACCCCAAGATCGCTGGACAGATTTTTAATGGGAATTGGGGAAGTGATGATCTTCTCCCCCTCTCCCCGTCTTGAAGGAACGCCCGACCAGATGCGGGGTGTTTTCCTTACTCCTGAGTTGGTTTCGGCCGTTTAATGGGCTTAGGAGTGGGGGCTTTGGCTATCGGTTTAGATACCGCCAATGGTTCGCCGGCTGTTTTCTTGATTGGTTTTGGGGTCTCCCCATTACGTCTAGGGGGAAATGGCTTTCTCGCACCACCACGGGGGCCACCTTTAAAAGGCGGTTTGCGTTTTTTGGGTAGATCGGCGATCGCCTCAGCTTTTTCTACTACCAAGACATCCCCTTCCCGCTTGGCTTGAAAATCCCAGAACTTGCTCACGGCTTTGGTGCTCAACACGCCCCGGAGTTTCAACTTAAAATATTTGGGTTTATCACCGGTTTTGCGAGGAGCCTGCTTAATTTTGACCACTAAGCTCTTAGCGTCAAAAGATTGGTACACTACCTCGCCACGAACAGAAAAAGTACCATCAGGTAGTTCGCCAGAAGATACGACTTCACTTGTAGATTCTTCTTGGTTTTCTGGTTGAGGGTCATCGGTTTTGTGTAGCTCTTGTGTTCCCGAATCTTGGTTGTCCTCGCCTCGGGAGTGTTTAGCCAAATTTTCCGGCTCCCAGACCCCTACAATTTGCAGGTGTAAGGTGTCGTTCTCTTGCCTTGTGCGTGGGTAAACTACCCACAAATGATCTGTTTGTAAATCTAAATGATTTTTGACTAAGCTCATAATCCGCCCCAAGAGGACGGCGTTAAGTGTGACTCCATCTGTGGTTATGAGTGTACCTTGAGTAAATTGTTCGCTGCTAGCAAGGTAACGACCTCGGACTAAACCAATGGCTCGGTACTGCATTGCTTCACTGGGTGGTGGAATTGGTTGCACCCGATGAGGCTCAGTTTCATTTGAGCTGGTGTCACTAGGCTGAAGATGGGAATTTTCCAGGTTAGATCCCTGGACTGCTGCTACTTGATCACCATTTTGATGACCATTAGCAGCCGCCTCTGGATTGCTTTGAGGCTCATGGTAGGTAGAAAAGTTGGAAGATTCAGGTGAAGGCATCAGGTGGGAATTCATAAAAACTCCTTGCGGCGGAGACACATCCCAATTATGGGATTTAACGAAGGCAACTAAAAACAGGATTTGTGCGGTTAATGAAAATAGATTAGGTGTTCACAAACCTACACCAGAACGAGCAATACAATGGTAAGCAAGTTATGGGACTTGACGGTCCTATAACTGGGAATCTTTACACTTTTGGGAAGCATATCATAGGTAAATTTCTGACAGATCCTCCTAAAGTCATCACTAACTTTAGCAATGTGAATAGTTAATTGTTATAAAATTCACAGACCATTGGCGGTATTCCGCAAGGTTTTAGAAATTTTCCCCTTTCCGATTTATGTAAATAATCATGTAGTTTCAATTTTGGAGTATGACTAAACCGTGTCTCAACCGCGCAATAGTTGGATAATTAAGATCATTCTAGCTTTCTCAGTTAGCGCTTTTCTTGGCGTTTCCCTAATTCCTATCATTGGAGCCATCAATCAACCCTCCCCGTCAGCCCAAAATCTCCCAGTCAAGGGGGTTTCTTCTGATCAGTTGTCAAATTTGCAGGAGGAAGCAAAAAATTATGAGTTGGTTTTAGAAAGGGAACCAGAAAATCAAATTGCGCTCAATGGTTTATTACAGGTGAGGCTAAAACTTCTGAGTTTAAATCAAGGTGATGTTCAAGGGGTGATTAAACCTCTAGAAAAACTCGCCCAACTTAATCCAGAACAGTCTCAATATGGGGTGCTATTAGCCGAAGCCAAGCAGCAAATAGGGGACCAGTCAGGAGCAGCCCAAGCTTACCGCTCAGTTTTAACCAGTCATCCCTCTGACTTAAAGGCTTTACAGGGTTTGGTGGCTCTGTTGCTCAATCAGCAACGTCCTGATGAGGCTGTGAGTTTACTTGAAGATACTCTTTCTGGAAATACAACCCCAATGGGAAGTCTGGATAGGGTGGCTGTACAGGTGCTATTAGCTACTGTTCACGCTTCTCAGAAACGCTATGGGGAAGCTACCTCTATCTATGACCAAGCCATTAAAAATGATCCTCAGGATTTCCGTCCGGTTTTAGCTAAAGCATTACTGCTCAGAGAACAGGGTAAACTGGATGAAGCTCAACCTTTATTTGATAACGCCCTGGCTTTAGCACCTGCTCAGTACAAAGATGAAGTCAACAGGGCTATTGCTTCCCCAACTTCTGTCCCAACTTCTGTACCTACTCCATCGCCGAAAAATCCTGAAGAGTAGTTATTATGCAGTGATAAATTACAGTCCTTGGATAGCAGCCAAGATACCAAAAATCAGAAATAGACATCCGCCAATAAAACTGAGTTGACGTTCCGAAATACGTCCGGCAATCAGTTTACCTCCAATCACGGCGATCGCAGTACAAATTATATGCCCTAACACCGCACCCGCAGCTACTCCCACAGGATTATATCTGGCTGCTAAGGCAATTGTGGCTATTTGGGTGCGATCGCCCCATTCTGCTATAAATGTCAGGGTGAAGGCTTCTATGAAAATTGCTAAGGGGCTTTTCGACTTTCTTTGTAAATCTGCCTTATATACTGCCTCTTTGGCCTCATTGATCACTTCTATCTCCGATCCGGACTCAGGCATTTTACTAGCTTCATAGAGCAGTTTAATCCCGAATCCTAGAAATAATACTATTTCCCCATACTTCAGGTAAATTTCTGGTAAGAAAGATACAACCCTACCGAAGATTACAGATAAGATTGTCATGGCGGCTAGGGCGCCCCCTACACCGATAAATACTAGCTTACGCGAGTATCTCATCGCCAAAATTACGCCTATAAAAAATGTTTTATCCCCTAATTCGGAAACTGTAATTAGTAATAAACCTGCTGTAAATGCTGTTAACACTCTCTCTAACTCCTGAAGGACTTTTTACCTGTGTGGAGCTCCCATGAGAGTGGCAAAACTTCACTGAGAGCTTCACACAATTTTTCTTGTGTAAACTCAGTGAAGGTCTCGCTGCCAAATTAAATATTGATCATATTGTTATTTGTCATCTGAACCAGGTTCATCACCAGTATGTTGACTCAGATGTTTAAAATAAAGTGACTTTATTTTAAAGCTACTCCCCTTCTATGTAGGGTAATTATACCCCCATTCATGGGAGGAGTCAAGCAATATTTGTTATTGCTCAACTCCAGTTATAGCTACTATTGACCGCTGCTAACTGTTTCTGGCATAGCTGAAGAGTGATGTTCTGCTATGAGCCATTGATCGCCAACTTTATTATAAACAAAGGTGTATCTGGCTGGAACTTCTCGAGTCTGACCATTAGTGGTAAGTCTAAATGTATATGTCCCTGAATCAATAGCTACACCACAATACAGGCGAATACTGCGGTAATTAATTCTGCCTACGGGCTTGTTTTGTAAGAAAGTTACAAAATAGTCGTGAATTTCTTTATGATTTCGTCGCACTTGGTTGGAAACTGTAGGCAACAAAATGGCATTTCTGGCATAGTTGAGAGTGACTTTATTTGGGTCACCTGTCTGTAAAGACCCGTTCCATCGGTCAAACAGTTGGGCAATTTGTGGTCTAGTTACCTCGGGACATTGAGTTTGGGCTTGGACGGGAGCCGTTGGTAGAACCGTTGTACTAGCAATTGCTGCAGTGAAAATTGATGCTAGTGCAGAGCGAAAGAATTTTTTGACCATAAACTTTCTCTTGTGAAAAGCAGGGGTTTAAAAGTGAATATGATAGGGGTGTATGCTTATCATCCATTTAAGATGCTATAAAAGGTTCGGTGTTCCCAAAAATGAAAATTACCTGTTGAAAAGTGGTAAAACAACCTCTAGGCTGAGTTGAAACTTTGCCAATACCACCATGTATCTGTCACACTGTAGATGTACAGCCATTAAATTATTAGCGACTGCTAATTTGTGCATTAGCAGCATTTTCTGCCCGTAACATAGCTGAACTTAAAGACTGTTGACCAAGCAAAGCACTAATAAACTGATTATCAAAATTATTAGATATAGCAGCCGGATATTGACCTAACTGCCAAGTAGTAGCATAATCTATACCAGCAACTAAAGGCGATCGCAAAGGGTCTTGATCATAACCCAACCTTGCTGCTACTGATGTGCGTGTAGGCAATGCAAACCCCGTACCTGTCCATTGCGCCATTCCTTCCTTACCGGTGAGAAAAGAAATCAACTCCCAGGCGGCGGCTTTATGCTGTGACTGCTTATTCATCACATAGGCCACAGTAAAGGCCATTGTACCCTTTTTATTATTAATTGTAGGTATTTCCGCGGTGGCAAACTCCAACTGAGGAAAAGTCGTTTCTAAATAAGGAATAGCCCAATTACCTTCAATGACCATTGCGACCCGGTTTTGACCAAACATTTCTGTACCTGAGCTAGTACCCACATCAGTAGCTTGGGCTGAAGTACCATCTTTTTGATACTGGTCTACCACCAACTGCAACCCCCGCACAGCTTCAGGACTAGCAAAAGCAGCATAACCATTCTCATCAATGACTTTTCCTCCAAAAGCAGCAATTTTGTAAGCTTGATAACTCAACTGGGGAGTAATTCCAAAACCGTATCTGTTCAACTTACCGGTCAACTGCTGGGAGTAGGTGCGTAATTCATCCCAAGTAGTGGGGGGAGTGCTCAAACCCGCAGCGGCAAAAGCCTTTTGATTATAAAAAAGTGCCAGGGTAGAATAATCCTTAGGGAGACCATAAATATGATCTTTGTACTTAAAATTATCCAGCAAGGTCTCTTCAAAGTCCTCTAGGTCAAATTCGGGGGTAATGTAAGAGTTCAAGGGTTCTAAGACATTCTGACTCATAAAGAAAGGAGCTTCTAGGGATTCCAGATAGAACACATCGGGCGCAGCTTCCCCAATTAGGCGAGTAGTGATGACATCCATGTACTGCTCAGAAATCACTTCATATCTCACCTTGATGTCTGGATGTTGTTCCTCAAACTGTTGTAGTAATTCTTTTAACAATTGTTGCTCAAGGGGATTACCCGCCCAACCGCTCAGTTTGATAGTTACGGCGGTAGTTGGTGGCTTTAGTAGTGGGAAATTTTCGTAAGTAATCACAACTAAGGCGATCGCCAGCACTAGCGCCAAAAATTTCACCCAGCTTTTTGTACTCACAAACAAATACCAGCTCTTTAATCTAACTTATCTCTTCTAGCCGTGTTAATCTATCTTTAAAGAATCTATATTTTTGTTGACAAATAGAATATAAGACCACCAAGAATAATTCACAACAGTTAACTAAGGATCTCATTTCCTCAATACAAGAACTCATGCTAGGGTGTCCCACCGCTCAAAGTAAGCTATGACTTCTGCTAATTTTAAAACAGTAGCATCAGTAAATCTGGAAATTCCCGAGATTAGCTCACCGCCTACAGTAGTTTCTCCGGTTTCTCGAATTGGCAAAAATGAGATTCGCACCAGTTTAAAAGCCTCAACCCTGGATGCAGTCTTTGCGGCTATTTTCTCCCTCAGTACTGGTGGGATTCTGCTGAGTAATTTTCTCGTAGAATTAGATGCTAGTCCAGTAGTTTTTGGGATGTTATCCTCAATCCCCATGCTGGTGAATCTCATACAGCCATTGGGTGCTTACTTATCGGAACGCACTACCAGTCGCTTTCAATATTCCCTATGCACCCATGGAATTGGGCGGCTAATCTGGCTAATTTTATTTATAGGTATTGGGTGTTTACATTTAGAAATTTTCAACTTCCATCAGCTGGTGGTTTTAACCCTATCAATTCTCCTGATCAGCCATCTGTTAGGGGGACTAGGAAGCGCATCCTGGCTGAGTTGGTTAGGGATGATAGTACCGCGACAACTAAGAGGTAGGTATTTTAGTATACGCAACAGCGCAGCCAGTTTGACCAATTTGCTGTGTTTACCTTTAGCCGGGTTAGCTGTATCACATTGGCGAGGGGGGACTTTACAAGGTTATGGAATAGTGCTCATCACTGGTATTGTATTTGGGATGATTGGGTTAGGATGCCAGTACTTCAAAGTTGATATAAATCCAAAGTTACAAAATACTATCTGTAATTATCCCCAAGAAAAATTAATTAATTCAACTGTAATCACTCCCGCCGCAAACCAGCCGAGTATCTGGCAAAACTCCCAGTTTGTCATATTTGTGCTCTATTTCAGCTGTTGGATGTTTGCGGTTAATCTCAGCGCCCCTTTTTTTAGCCTCTATATGCTAGATGGGCTGAATTTAGATATTAGCTTAGTATCACTATATACCAGTTTACAGGCAGGAGCGAACTTATTGATGCTGATTATATGGGGGAAATTGGCAGACAAAATTGGGAGTCGGCGGATTTTGATATTGGTGGGAATTTTGGTGGCGGTAACACCAATTTTGTGGATAGGAATTAATACTAACTACATTGACTTTTGGATCTGGCTGCCACTGTTACATATTTTAACTGGAGGTACTTGGGCAGCAATTGACTTATGTAATAATAATATACAGCTAGAGATTGCACCAGTGAAAAACCAGTCTATCTATTTTGCGATCGCGGCTGCCATGGCTGGAGCCAGTGGTGCTTTAGGTACAACCATTGGCAGCTTGATAGTACAATTTACTAATTGTGGCGGCTTACTGGGATTATTTATCCTTTCCGGCGTGTTGCGCTTAATAGCACTTGTGCCACTGATATTTTGGCAAGATTGAGGGAACTAGGGATTGGAGATGGACTAGGTTGATCCCCAATTCCCAGTGTTCTCTTATTCAGCAGCTGTAGAACTCAAGGTCATGGTTTCCCATCGCATCATGGGGTGTGTGGTAGTGGGTATGGGTTGGTGCAAAGCAATTAACTGGGCTAGGGTGTTCTTCAATTGCGTACGGGGTACGATATCATCAACAAAACCATGCCTTAACAAATCTTCTGCGGTTTGAAAATCCTCTGGTAGTTTTTCCCGCAGGGTTTGCTCAATGACTCGCCGACCTGCAAAACCAATGGTTGCTTTCGGTTCGGCAATAATAATATCTCCCAACATGGCAAAACTAGCAGTAACCCCTCCGGTGGTAGGATTGGCCAAGACGGGAATATACAGTAATTTGGATTGGCGGTGACGTTCCAAAGCGCCGGAGATTTTAGCCATTTGCATTAAGGAAAGCATTCCTTCTTGCATTCTCGCTCCGCCAGAAGTACAGACAATAACTACAGGGTAACGTCGCTGGGTGGCTTGCTCAATCAAGCGGGTGAGTTTTTCTCCCACCACTGAACCCATACTACCGCCCATAAAGCGGAAGTCCATAACGCCCAGGGCTATGGGTAAACCGTTGATTTGACCTAAACCAGTTTTAACTGCGTCCACTAAACCTAGTTTATTTTCCATTTCCCGCAGGCGATCGCCATAGGGTTTGCGATCTCGAAATTGCAGGGGGTCTGTGGGGCGCAGATGCTCATTAATTGCTTCCCAGGTATTGTTATCTATCAACTGGCGGATACGCTCATCGCTATCTACCCGATTATGATGTCCACATTCAACGCAGACCATCTGGTTAGCCTTGAGGTCTTTTGTATAGGTCAATACGCCACATTTGGGACACTTGTGCCACAGTCCATCAGCAATCTCCCGTTCTTGGGGTTCTAAGTGGGTAGATCCTGATTTCCGTCGATTTGCAAACCAATCTAACAGAGACTTTAAACCACGTGATTCTTCGTTGTTTGCCATTTTTATCTTTTTTTTAAGTGGGTATGAGGTTGAAAACATATCCAGCCACTATGGGATATCCAGAATAAGCAGTTTCAAGTCTAGAGCGATACAATGGTGGCTCTTGTGACCTACGCCTTCAAAGTCTCCAGATTTGCTCTTGTACAAACGCAAATAACACCCCATTTTGGCTTTTGACTTGTGACTACATGTGACTACATTTCAAATTACACTGATCAGCAGTTCAGGACTGGTGAAAACATCTTTGGTTGTCAGCTTAACGAAAATGCTGATGCTAACACAAGCCTGATGCTCACCGGAATTTTGTAAATTGATTGATCGCCATAGTCACAGTCATATAAAAATCAACCGTTTGTGTTAAAGTGAACAAATATCTATCTGTTCCGGGTGACACTTGATCAAGGCAGAACCTTGATTGGTGTAACGGCAACACTCCCTATCCCAGCGAAAGCATTTGGGAATGCTTTTTTGATAATATTAGCCGACCCATTGCAATCTGCATTTAGGAGGATTCCTTTAACTCAGCTTCGTATGTTTTAGGTAGAGTTTCTTCCATATACTCAACTTTAACACCATGAATTTCTACAAATAACTGGAATATCTCAAAATTAAATGCATACCATGAGAGAATTTTGTCAAGGTATTACCAGAAATATTAAGATATTTGGCTTACAGTAGAAAACTCCTCAATTAGATGTAATGTCCTTAACCCAATACTGAAACACTCGCTTTTGATAAATCATTTCCATTGCTAAGTCAACAGTGATATCCATAGGCTTTCTTGATCTCCTGGGTAGTGATTGTTCTCCCCATAGGGAGAGACCATCCCCTACCTACTTAGACTAGAAATGCTATACAGACGTAGTTATCCTAGCTAATGCGTCTTGTTTATCACCAGAGAGTGATACAATTCACAATCTGATATTAACAAAAGGTAAAAGCTGCATGGGGTAATCACAGCTACAAACAGGAAAGCCAAAGGACTGTCAGACTCCCCTAATCTCCCCCTAATTTTAGTGAGGCGCAATCGGGAATGGAGAATCTCACGAGACCTGTGGCTAAAATATTGAGTGCTGGATTCTCTTGGGTGAGCAGGAGTCCCTCAAAAGCCTACCAAAAGCTCTTTGTTCTCCAACCCTTGGCGGTGATGATAAGATAACCGCACCACTGAATATTAAAAAATTCACAAATTATCCGTCTTTTCTGTTGTGTCATTAGATAATCGCACCGCCCCTTAACTATACCCATCCTATGGAAGCAATGGGGATGGTCAGGGGGCGGATACACAACAAATAAAACTAACAATAGAGGCACCCAGCACCGAGACTATGATACTGCTCGGGAAGACCATTAAAATGTCCACATATTGCCTGTCACTTGGAAGACATTGACCAAATGTGAAGACATTTTCAGGGGCGATGCGGGGTAAACAGTTAATCAATGAGATTTAAACCTAATACATATGTGATTCAATTTGACTTAATGGGACAAAACATTCTTGCGGTAAAAGTACTGGCTGCTGAGTGAAAATTACTTTACCCCGATGAGTAAGGTAATTAATTGCTACTCCTGAAGGTTGTCCAGCTATTTCAGGATGTACCTCACAGTGGGTGTAGTAAATCTGCCCGGCTGCTCTGATTAAGGCTGGATCAATCAAAGGAGACTTGTTTTTGGGGGCAGTATATTTTTCTTTTTCTTGTCGTAATGCGTGCACTATCGACTATTTTATATTTACTAAATTTGTCTTTAGTCTATCTAATGGCTTGGGCAAAGGTTGCCAAAATGCCGAACTTCAACAGAAAATTATGATTTTTCCATGGCTCCTATTAGTGATTCTCCCATAGCGCGGCAACCTAAAAGATTCATATTAGGAGACATAATATCACCTGTGCGATCGCCTTGGGCTAAAACTTGCAATACAGCTGCTTCTATTTTATCTGCGGCTTGGGGCTGGTTTAAACCGTAGCGTAACATCATGGCCGCACTCAAAACCTGTGCCAGAGGGTTGGCTTTATCCTCGCCGGCGATATCGGGGGCCGAACCGTGGACGGGTTCAAATACACCAGGGCCAGAAGCACCTAGACTGGCAGATGGTAACATACCAATGCTACCGGTGAGCATGGCAGCTGCATCAGAGAGAATGTCGCCAAATAAGTTCCCTGTGACAATAGTATCAAACTGCTTAGGAGCTCGTACCAGTTGCATGGCGGCGTTATCGACGTAGAGGTGAGACAATTCCACATCTGGATATTCTGTAGCCAATTTAGTCATGCGATCGCGCCACAACTGTGATACTTCTAATACATTGGCTTTATCTACTGAACAGAGTTTCCCCCCTCGTTTTCGCGCCGTTTCAAAAGCTACTCGCCCAATGCGGTCAATTTCTGACTCAGTGTAAACCATGGTATTCACACCGCGCTTCTCACCACTATCAGTAGTAAAAATCCCCTTGGGTTTACCAAAGTAAATACCACCGGTGAGCTCTCGCACCACCATAATATCTACACCTTCCACAACTTCCCGTTTTAAAGTAGAAGCGTCAACTAACTGGGGTAAAATTTGGGCTGGGCGGAGATTGGCAAATAATTCTAGTCCCGCACGCAACCCTAACAAACCTGCTTCTGGGCGTAAATTGGATGGTAGGGAATCCCACTTGTAACCACCAATTGCCGCCAGTAAGACAGCATCACTGTTACGGCAACTATCTAGGGTAGCAGATGGGAGGGGTTCACCGGTAGCATCAATTGCCGCACCACCGATGAGGGCTTCGCAGAATTCAAATTGCAGATCAAACTGCTTACCGATCACTTTCAGCACGTCTACCGCTACGGCCATAATTTCAGGACCAATGCCATCGCCGGGGAGTAGAGTAATGCGGTAGTTCTGGGACATAGTTAATTTTTCAAAGGGTAAATGCTTGCCGATTCCATATCATACTAAATTAGGTTCTCCACGGGAACTAAAAACACACCAACATCACCCATATCCCACAAAACACCAGTTTTTGATTACCACTTCCACATCACAGGATTTTCATCGAGATGGTCAGTAACAATGCGCCCGATGACATCGATTTGTGCGAGTTCTTCCCCAGAAAGTTGAATCTGTGCCGCGCCGGCGTTGTCTTGTGCTTGTTCAGGATAACGCGCCCCGGCGATCGCACTGGTTTGAGGTTGGGCAATTAGCCAAGCTAATGCTAACTGCGCCAGGGTACAATCATGACGCGCCGCTATGGGGCGCAGTTTTTCTAAAGCTTGTTGGGCGCGTTGAAAGTTTTCACCTTGAAATAAGCGATTTTTAGCACGGTTATCTGCTGGGTCAAACTGATGACCAGGGGCAAATTTTCCCGTTAACAGTCCTTGGGCTAAGGGTGAATAAGCCAAGATAGAAATATTATTTTCTATACAATAAGCCATGGCATCCTTTTCTACCTGCCGCCAAAATAAAGAATAAGGCGGTTGTAAACTGTCAATCCGTCCATACTGTGAGGCTGCTGCTAATTGGTCGCGGTTAAAATTAGACACACCTATTGAGCGGATTTTACCCTGTTGTTTGAGTTGGTTGAGAGCCAGCATGGTCTGTTCAATGGGGACTATCTCACTGTTGAAAGAACCGGAAGGCCAGTGTATTTGATAGAGGTCAATGTAATCTGTCTGGAGATTTTTTAATGAGCGATCGCAAGCTTCAATCACTAAATCATACTTGAGATGGTTGGCGAAAACTTTCGAGGCATACTCAACCCTGTGGCGGACATCAGATAAAGCTGCGGCTACAATTTGCTCAGAATGTCCTTGTCCATAGACTTCAGCAGTATCAACTGTAGTGATACCAGCTTCAAAGGCAGCTCGGATGGTTTTAATGGAATCAACATCCTCAATTCCCGTCCACATGGCTTTACCGGCTTGCCAAGCCCCCATGAGGATGGGTGTAATGTAGATGTCGGATGTACCTAGTCTGCGCTTTTCCATAATGCTTAATTGATCAATATCTCCGAATAGTTGATACTCTAAAGGGTTTTGGGGTCAATTGAATCAGAATAACGGTAGATTATTTAATTGACAGTTCCCAGAAAATTTTGCATCTGTGGAAATCCTGCAAATGTAGGTAATGTCAGCAATTCGCCCCCCTGTAGCTATGAAAACAACTGGAATATCTGCCTAAATCGTAGTTATTGCTACATACAGTTACAAAAACCGTAGATAACATAGGAAAAATCTCAACCTCATAATCAGGTAAAAAAAATATTGGTTTTTCCTTATTTCCCACAGGAAGCCATGGATGACAACCCATTAGTAATAGTATAGGAGTTACGC
Organism: Anabaenopsis elenkinii CCIBt3563; assembly: GCF_015245355.1. Classification (GTDB taxonomy): domain Bacteria; phylum Cyanobacteriota; class Cyanobacteriia; order Cyanobacteriales; family Nostocaceae; genus Anabaenopsis; species Anabaenopsis elenkinii. The sequence continues at coordinate 2,184,310 of NZ_CP063311.1, forward strand.
ATTGACAGAATAACAAAATAGTGAATTGATAAATATAGGTCGTCTACTTGCTAGGTATCAGACAATTAGAAAAATCACGAAACCATCCACAGCGCAATGCAATCTAGACCTATACACCTTATTTTTACTGTCAGAGCCAAAGTTTGGGGGGTGCAGTAGGTTAGCAGAGATATTAGGAGACGTTTCACATGATAGTGTGAATCGCTTTTTATTGAGAGAGCGATATGAACCGAAAGATTTATTCAACATTATAGAAAAAGTTATTAACTTGGTAGGAGGAATACTAAGTGTAGATGATACAGTGATAGAAAAGATTTACAGCGACCCCAAAAATGCTGAATTAATCGGTTATTTTTGGTCAGGTAAAGCCCATAAAACAATTATTGGCTTAAATTTAATCACTCTATATTACAGTGATATTCATGGTAATTCAGTGCCAATAAATTACAGAATATATGATAAAAAGGAGGGAAAAACAAAAAACGATTATTTTAGAGAAATGGTAAGTGAAATAATAAGCTGGGGAGTCAAACCCAGAATTGTAACAGGTGATAGTTGGTATTCAGGAGTAGAAAATTTGAAATTCCTAAAAAACCAGAAATTGGGTTTTCTCTTCGGAATTGAAAAAAATAGAACTGTTTCAAATGAGCCACACAAGTATTGTCAAGTAAGCACTCTGGCTATTCCCGAAGAAGGATTAAGGACTCATCTGAAAGAATTTGGATTTATAAAGTTGTTGAGGAAAGACTTTAAAAAAGAAGACTCTAGACACTATATTTTGTATCTTCCAGATGAGGAAAGAATCGAGGATATAACTAGAAATGAATTTATGACAATTCATGATACTCATTGGGGAATTGAAACCTTTCATCGAGCCATAAAACAAGTATGTGGAATTTGTCGGTTCATGGTTAGGGATACTCATGCAATTAAGACTCACATCTTTTGTTCACTTCAAGCTTTTGTTAAGTTGGAGTTTATGCGCTCTGAAAAAATAATTAGCAATTGGTATGAAATACAACGGAATCTGTTTACTTTAGTTGTACGTGAGCATATTTTTGCTAATCTTAATAGCGATCGCATGATCTAGATATCATAGATCATATTTTTTGTCAATGCGTAAGTCCTATAGTAGTTAAACAAGTTTGCTCTTCTAAGTAAATAAAATCGCGAATACTACCGGGATAAGTAATTATCCCACAAGACTGAGGCAGGTATTGACAAAATCCTGCCAATATGCAAACAAGCAAAACTTAAAGGAGTTTGCCATGCAAGGTAAAATGTGCTGGTTATCTAAGTCTGGCAGGGATGGAGAGAAAATATTACATCTGCAAGCCTCACCCAATCAACCTTGGCGACCCTACACAGCTTTTCCCCAAGCAGTCCCAGATTATCAGATTCCTGGTGGTTCTAAAGGTTGGGCAACTTATCAAAAACTTCTCAAAGCCGGCTGGACTTTAGTACATAGCGCCAGAGCCAATGAGTTTGTCAGTCGGGATCTAGAATTAATATCCCAAGGACAAGGAAATTAGAAAGCACTGGGAAAGCCTTGACCACGGGGGTCCGCCGCGGCTTCTAAAACTCCCTCTGGGGTGATAGTAATTGCATTAGCATTACCCCAGGAGTTACTTTCCCTAATGTTGTGTCCGCGCCGGCGTAACTCTTGCAAGGTGAGAGCATTTAAACCCCAACGTTCCACACGTAACTCATCGGGTAACCACTGGTGATGTATGCGTGGGACGGAAACCGCAGCACCTACATCCATCTGGTATTCCAACACATTCAGGATAATTTGCAGTACCTGAGTAATGATGGTGCTACCCCCAGGAGTACCCACAGCCATCCTCAGACGGCCATTCTCGGTGACTATGGTGGGGGTCATGCTAGATAAGGGGGTTTTACCGGGTGCGATCGCATTAGCTTGGTTACCCACCAAACCAAAAGCATTAGGTATTCCCGGTGCGGAAGCAAAATCATCCATTTCGTTGTTGAGTACGATCCCCGTCCCCGGTGTCACCACACCAGCACCAAAACCTAGATTAATAGTGAAGGTGAGACTAACAGCGTTATGTTGCTCATCCACAACTGTGAGATGGCTGGTTTGGGTCCATTCATTTCTAGCTAACAGGGGAGAAGGAACAACACCTAAATTAACTGGCTTCACCTGACTTGCAGGTTTTGCCCATTCCAGATCAATTTCTTGACGGCGTTTCCGGGCGTACTCTGGGCTAATCAGTTGTTCTACAGGGACTTTGATAAAATCTGGATCGCCTAAATGTTGCGACCGGTCAGCATAAGCGATTTTCATGGCTTCGACCATCAAATGCAATGCATCCGGGTGATGCCATCCTAAAGATTGTAAATCAGTCTCACCAATAATATTTAACATCTGTAATAAATGTACACCTCCTGATGAAGGTGGTGGCATGGAACAGATTTGAGCTTGACGGAAATTCCCACAAACGGGAGTCCGCCAAATTGGTTTGTAGGCTTTCAGGTCTTCTAGAGTAATTAAACCGCCATTTTCTGCCATGTCGGAGGCGATCGCCCGGGCAATATTTCCGGTGTAAAAACTGTGGGGATTACGGGCAATCTCTGTTAAAGTTGTTGCCAAATCTCGCTGTACCAGCCTTTCTCCTGGTTGATAGAAATCACCATCACGGGTGAAAATTGCCCGCGCTGCTGGATGATCAAAAATCCGGTGTCTGGGTCTGTCATTAACTAGGAGATAAGCAGGGGATAGGCTACGTCTGATGATAAAGCCATCTCGGGCCAGGGCGATGGCGGGTTTGACTACCTGCGCCCAGGGTAATTTACCATAACGACTATGCACCTCATACATCCCTGCTACAGTTCCAGGTGTGGCCACGGCTAAGTACCCAGCCACACTTGCAGAGGGACGTACTTTACCTTCTCCATCCAAGTACATATCTGGTGTGGCTTTCAGGGGGGCGCGTTCCCGAAAATCTAAGGCTTTGATTTGGCCAGTTTCTCCGGAGTGCATTAATAAAAAGCCGCCGCCACCAATTCCTGCTGAATAAGGTTCAACTACAGAAATTGCCAAGGTTGTGGCTACCGCTGCATCAATGGCGTTACCACCTTGGCGTAACATGGTAATTCCCGCGTCACTGGCTAAGGGATGGCTGGAAACTACCATTCCTTGTTTACTGCGTAGGGTTGATGCTATGGTGGCGATCGCAGCTTGGCTGTGGATGATGAGGGTACAGGAGAACAGGGCGATCGCAATAGGTTTGTATCCAGTAAAAATACCCATGGGATGAGTTATTAATTAGTTATATCTAGAGTTGTTTTGATTTGCGAAACCCGTCCACGACAGTTTGATAGCTGCTCTTAATTGTGGATATTTCTGTAAGGTTTCTTTACGGACAATGGGCACTGCTTCATAATAAAGTTAGGGCAACAATGGCGGGAATCATATACAGCGCATTTTATCTGAGTGGGTACGGCAGGGCGGGCAGGATGTCTACCCCACAAGATTTATGATATTAATATGATGTTAAGGTCTGTACTTTATTTACTTTAAAAGTGCTGTATCATTCCCAGCCAAGGATCTGCCTAAACCTTTGGCTACGCTCTTATCTCCTTTCCGGTTTGGGAAATGCTGGGTGATGTGAGAATATGTACAGGTTAATTAACGCCTTTGCCAAATCTTGATGGTTTTATCTTCACTCCCAGAGGCTAGGGTTTTACCATCGGGACTGAAGGCTATTGAACAAACGTCACCTGAATGTCCCGTGAGGGTAGCGATTAACGGATGGGTTGCTACATCCCACATTTTGATGGTTTCATCTTCACTCCCAGAGGCTAGGGTTTTACCATCGGGACTGAAGGCCACTGAAAGAACCTCACTTGAATGTCCCGTAAATATGGCGATTTCCTGTTGTGTTGCCACATCCCACAGTTTGATGGTCTTATCCCAACTCCCAGATGCTAGGGTTTTACCATCGGGACTGAAGGCTATTGAACTAACCCACTCCGAATGTCCGGTGAGTGTAGCGATTTCCCTCATTGTCGCTACATCCCACAGTTTGATGGTTCTATCATTACTCCCAGAAGCTAAGGTTTGACCATCGGGGCTGAAGGCTAATGAACTAACCCACTCCGAATGTCCGGTGAGTGTAGCGATTTCCTGTTGTGTTGCCACATCCCACAGTTTGATGGTCTTATCCCCACTCCCAGATGCTAGGGTTTTACCATCGGGACTGAAGGCTATTGAACTAACCACATCTGAATGTCCGGTGAGTGTGGTGATTTCCCTCATTGTGGCTATATCCCACAGTTTGATGGTGTTATCCCTACCCCCAGAGGAACCAATGGTTTCACCATCGGGACTGAAGGCTATTGAACTAACCCACTCCGAATGTCCGGTGAGTGTGGTGATTTCCCTCATTGTCGCTACATCCCACAGTTTGATGGTTCTATCATCACTCCCAGAAGCTAAGGTTTGACCATCGGGGCTGAAGGCTACTGACTGAACCCAATGTGTATGTCCGGTGAGGATGGTAATTGACGCCCCCGTGGCTACATCCCACAGTTTGATGTTTTGATAACTCCCAGATACTAAGGTTTTACCATCGGGGCTGAAGGCTACTGACGAAACCGAATCTAAATGTCCGGTGAGGGTGGCGATTAACCGATCTGTGGACACATCCCACAGTTTGATGTTTTGATAACTCCCAGATGCTAGGGTTTTACCATCGGGGCTGAAGGCTACTGACTGAAGCTCACTTGAATTTCTGGGGATGGTAGCGATTTCCCTCATTGTGGCGACATCCCACAGTTGGATGGTATCATCCCAAATCTCAGATGCTAAGGTGCGACCATCCGGGCTGAAGGCTACTACTGAACCTAAATGTTCCCCGATGGTGCCGATTGACCAACTCTCGGCTACATCCCACAGTTTAATGCCATCCGAACCCCCAGAGGCTAAGGTGCGACCATCGGGGCTGAAGGCTACTGAAAAAACCGAATCTGAATGTCCGGTGAGTGTAGCGATTGACGCCCCCGTGGCTACATCCCACAGTTTGATGGTTTTATCCCAACTCCCAGATGCTAAGGTTTTACCATCGGGGCTGAAGGCTAATGAACTAACCACATCTGAATGTCCGGGGAGGGTGGCGATTGACCGCCGGGTGGTTACATCCCACAGCTTGATGATGTTATCACTTCCGAAAAAATCCCCACCTCCAGAAGCCAAGGTTTTACCATCAGGGCTAAAGGCTACTGACCAAACCCACTCCGAATGTCCGGTGAGGGTGGCGATTTCCTCTTGGGTTTCTACATCCCACAGTTTGATGTTTTGATAACTCCCAGATGCTAAGGTTTTACCATCGGGGCTGAAGGCTACTGAACTAACCCAATTTGAATGACCAGTGAGGGTATATTCTAACTCCCATGATGTTAGTGATTTTTGTGTTTGATAAGCGTTGACAGCCTCAATTAACTGGCCATACTTAGACAACAGGAGATTATAAGCCGCATCTTTGACATCGGCTGATTCATCTGTGGTTAAAGCTTGGAGAAGTAAGTTAACTCCCTCATCTCCATAGTTGAGTGCTTGGGATATCGCATTTATCCTAACCTTGGGGTCAGGATTTTTATATCTCTGCTGTACCCCTTGGATTCCCCCTAAGACCAGGGCATTTTCTGGAGCATTACCAGTACCACCTAGTACTACATCAAATTTTCCTGGTTGTGGCTCGTTCATGGCAGATTACCACTGGTAGTTAATTTAGTCTTGGGGACATTATATAATGAGGTGTCACCCGATACTTGTCAGGTAGGTTGATTTGAACCTTGGTATGTTAATCAAGACAGCCACAGTGACGGGATTCCTTACGAAAATCTAAACCCAGCTTTTCTAGTTCTGTCAGTTTATTAATATCGTTCCAACGCCCATAGCAGATGGTCTGATGAGGTTTGACCCCACCCCCAACCCCTTACAAGGGGGGTATATAGAATGGCGACGCATCCCGTCAAGATCATCAGATACATGATCTTTCAGTCAGATTTATCTGACTTTAGCTTTGAGACGGGGGTTTCTAACCCCTGGCTCCCCGTGTAGCATCAAGCAGCAGCGCTGACGCGATCGCAATAGGTTTGTATCCGGTAAAAATACCCATGGGATGAGTTATTAATTAGTTATATCTAGAGTTGTTTTGATTTGCGAAACTCGCTCACCACAGTTTTAATATCTTGTAATTCCCCTTCCACGAGGTTATTTAATTGTCGTATTTCTTTCTCCGTGATTTTCCCGGTCAGTTGATTGATAGCTGCTCTTAATTGGGGATATTTCTGTAAGGTTTCTTTACGGACAATGGGCACTGCTTCATAATGTGGAAAATACTGTTTATCATCTTTCAGTACTACTAAACCTAGTCGGGATATTTGCCCATCTGTAGAATTACCCGCCACCATATCCACTTGTTTTTGAGTCAAGGCTCGATAGATTAAACCTAAGTCCATAATTTGGGGAGGTCTAGCAAACTCCATACCATAAGTTTTAGCGAATCCGGGGAAACCATCTTCCCGTTCTAAAAATTCGTAACCGAACCCACCGCGCCATTTAGGTGTATATTTAACTGCATCTGAGATGGTTTGAAGATTGTACCGTTGAGCATCTTCACCACGCACAATTATGGCATAATTATTTTCAAAACCTAGACTGGGCATTACTTCTAAGTTAAACTGTTGTGCATAGGCCTGTGTTAACTTTTCTCTAACTAGGTTGGCATCATGTACTACTTTCTCTTTTAAAATGGCATTAAACGCTGTGCCTGTATACTCAATATAAGCATCAATTTGTCCAGCCACAAGCGCATTATGACAGACAAAGGTCCCACCTAAACGAGGGCGGCGAGTAACTGTTAAATCAGTATGCTCCTCAATTTGCTGGGCTAAAAGTTCCCCCAAAATATCTTGTTCAGTAAAATTCTTAGAAGCAACAACAATATCACCAGTATCGCTAGAAGTAGAATTGAAATTACAACCTGCGATCGCTAGCAACATCAGACAAGTTAAAATAGACAAAAATCTTTTCATCTGTTCCCAAAGCCATAACCACCATAAATCATCAAAAATTTAAGTTTTAACTGTTAATTTTCTTTCTAACCAACCAATACCCCAATCAGCCAGCAGAGCAAGAATTGCCGCCGGGACAGCCCCAGCTAAAATTAATTGATTATTTACCACTGCAATTCCGCGAAAAATAAACACCCCTAAACCACCAGCACCAATAGCGGCGGCGATCGTAGCAATACCGATAGAAATTACTGTTGCTACCCGCACACCTGCCAAAATTACCCCCATAGCCAAAGGAATTTCTACCTGTGACAATAATTGTCTATCTGTCATTCCCATACCTCTACCAGCTTCCCGAATTGCGGGATCTACGCCTGTGATACCAGTGTAAGTATTACGGATAATGGGTAAAAAGGAGTATAAAGTTAGGGCAACAATGGCGGGAATCACACCAATACCGCCAATGATCGGTACTGGAATCAGTAAACCAAATAATGCTAAACTGGGGACGGTTTGCAAAATATTGGCAATACCGAGAACCCCTTGGCGCAGGTGAGTTTTGCGGGTGATGAGAATACCTAAGGGGATACCAATGACTGTCGCCGTGGCCATGGCAATGCTGACCATAAATAAGTGTTCTAGGGTATGTTGGAGGATTTCCGGAGCATACTTAAACAAGAAAAAGTCATTCATAAATTTTCCAGAGATTGCAGACATTTGAGAAAAGCTAGACTTTCAGGATGTACAGATCCCTTAAATTCATCCTTTGTCCCTAATACTACTAGTTCTCCCTCAGACATTAACCCAACTCGGGAAGCCAAAACAAAGGCTTCTTGAATATCATGGGTAATAAAGACAACAGTCTTATTTAATTCTTGTTGTAACCGGTGAAATTCTTGTTGCAGTTCTAATCGCGTCATGGGATCAAGGGCGCCAAAGGGTTCATCCATCAATAATACTGGCGGATCGGCTGCTAATGCCCTAGCTACACCTACCCGCTGCTTTTGTCCTCCCGAAAGTTCATGAGGATAACGCCCGGCAAATTGTTGAGGCTCTAACCCTACCATTTGCAATAATTCATACACCCTGATTTTAATTTGTTTAGATTGCCAACCCAGTAAGGTGGGCACTAAACCTACATTACGTTCTACGGTGAAATGGGGAAATAAGCCAGTTTCTTGAATGACATAACCAATATTGCGCCGTAATTTAATTTCATCCCATTCAGTGGTGGGGATGCCATTAAATAATACTTGACCTTGTGTAGGTATAAAGAGGCCATTGATTAACTTCATAGTGGTAGTTTTGCCGCTCCCACTGCGTCCGAGTAATACTAGGGCTTCTCCGTGAATAATAGAGAAATTAAGATGAGATACTAAAGGGCGATGGTTGCGTCTAAAGGTAACATCGCGGAATTCCACTACAGTCGGGTGATTGGGTTGCATTATCAAGTTGATTTTTGCTATGATTATTTTATACTAAAAATTACAGTATTAATCATAATTAATCATATAAGTATCAACCAGGTAAATGTAGTAATTCCCTATGATAAAAATATCATGTTTTTCCAGGAATTGGATGATATTTAATTGGGTAGCATAGTGCTAGTCACTCAATAGTGGCATATGATGGTGAGGTAGGCATTGGTCACCCCATGAATCCTGAAGGATACCAATACAATGACAGACTTTAGAGAACTGCAAGAATGGGAAAAAGCGCATGAACTGACAATTGCAGTTTATGAAATTACTAAAACCTTTCCAGAGGAGGAATTGTTGGGTATAACACAACAAATCCGTTTAGCTTGTGCTTCCATTGCCATTAAGATCGCTCAGGGATGCGATCGCGATGACTATGAAATCCAACTGGATTGTCTGGAAATGGCCAGGGATGGAGTAATTGAGGTAGAATATTACCTGCTGCTTTGCCATGAGTTGCATATACTGCAAACGTCTGATTATGATCGCCTGATCAGTAATGTGCTGGAAGTGAAAGAACTCCTCACATCCTACATTGATAAGCAAAGTCACAATTTTTGATGAATAGTCGGGTACTCCAACTGCTTGCTCACCACCAGGAAATGATTTGTCACCATGGTGAAAGCACCTATCCAGAAGAATGCTGTGGGCTAATTCTTGGTCGTCTGGGTAGGGAGGGTAAAACTGTGATAGAGATCATACCCACAGAAAACGCCTGGAACAGCCAAGGCCATGATTTGACTGGTGAACAGATAGTAGAGAGTACCCGCAGACGATATGCGATCGACCCCCAAGTGATGTTACAAGCACAAAAAACAGCACGCGATCGCGGTCTGAATATTATCGGTATTTATCACTCACACCCTGATCATCCTGCTATACCTTCAGAATGCGATCGCCTATATGCTTGGGCGGAATACTCGTATATAATAGTTTCCGTTAACAATGGCAAAGCTGGTACAGTTAAAAGTTGGAGTCTGGATGAACATGACCAGTTTCAACCAGAGTCAATTAAAAAGATAATTTAAAAATATCGTTTTTCGATAGGATAAGTATTCCTCGCTGATCTACTGAAGTTCTATGCTCAATCCTAATCTGGATGAAATCCAGTTGACCAAAGATGATTATGAACGCTATTCCCGCCATCTAATTCTGCCAGAAATTGGGCTGGAAGGGCAGAAGCGTTTAAAAGTGGCTAGTGTGTTGTGTATTGGTACTGGTGGACTAGGTTCGCCATTACTGTTATATCTTGCAGCTGCGGGTATTGGCCGCATTGGTATTGTAGATTTCGATGTCGTTGATACTTCCAATCTGCAACGCCAAGTCATTCACGGTACATCCTGGGTAGGTAAACCCAAAATTGAATCGGCCAAAAATCGCATTCACGAAATTAACCCCTATTGTCAGGTTGATTTGTACGAAACTCGCCTGAGTTCAGAAAACGCCCTAGATATCATGCAGCCCTATGATATTGTGGTTGATGGTACTGATAACTTCCCCACCAGATACCTGGTGAATGACGCTTGTGTGTTATTAAATAAGCCCAACGTCTACGGTTCTATTTTCCGTTTTGAAGGCCAAGCTACAGTATTTAACTACGAAGGTGGCCCTAACTATCGTGACTTATACCCAGAACCACCACCACCAGGAATGGTTCCCTCTTGTGCAGAAGGGGGTGTACTGGGTATTTTACCAGGAATGATTGGGGTTATTCAGGCTACGGAGACAGTAAAAATCATCACTGGACAAGGTAACACCCTCAGTGGAAGATTACTGTTATACAATGCCTTAGATATGAAATTCCGGGAGTTGAAACTGCGCCCTAATCCCATTCGCCCCGTAATTGAAAAGCTGATAGACTATGAACAATTCTGTGGAATTACCCAAGCTAAGGCGCAGGAGGCTAAACAGCAGATGGAAATGTCAGAAATGACTGTTCAAGAATTGAAGGAATTACTAGATAGCGGTGTAAAGGATTTTGTTCTCTTAGATGTTCGTAACCCCCATGAATACGAAATCGCTAAAATTCCTGGTTCTGTATTGATCCCCTTACCAGATATTGAAAATGGCGACGGTGTAACCAAGGTGAAGGAAATACTTAATGGTCACCGCTTAATTGCTCATTGTAAACTGGGGGGACGTTCTGCCAAAGCTTTAGCTATCCTCAAGGAAGCCGGAATTGAGGGGACTAATGTTAAAGGTGGAATTAATGCTTGGAGTAAGGAAATCGATCCTTCGGTTCCAGAGTATTAAAATGTTTTAGGCAAAGTAACGCAGAGATTTCATTTTGATTCTCTGCGTCTGCTGCTCCCTACTGTTAATTAGGTGGTTCGTTGAGATTGATTGTCATCATTCGGTGGGGTTGATTCTTGCTTTTCTGACTGAGGAGCATTATTTTGCTGCACTTGCTCGAAATGAATGTTATTCACCTGTTGAATAAAGTATTCTAACGCTTGGCTGACATTTTTTTGCTGTTGCACTTCGTCAGAAATATCACACAGGCGATAAGGTTGTGTTACCCCCAACACAAATTTTTCTTCTTCAGCTTCTAACCGTTCAACTACTGTGTTAGCTGCTACCCAATTCTTTTGAAAAGGGAAGGATGTCACTATACTGGCGAGTATAGAAGCAATAGCAGGACAAATAACTGGTAACCACTTTAACCAAGTTTGGCCTGCTTCTATTTTATCTACTAGGACTAAAATAGGTGTGATTCCTGAAAAAACCACAGTCGTAATTTGCAGAATATAGTAAATCGTTCTCGATAAATCCCGAACCCGTTTATAGTCGTTGATCAAATTTTGGCAATATTCTAGGGCTTTAGCTTTCACGGGAGTGAAATTTTTCAGCTGCCAAGAGCTATCATTCAATAAGTAGGTATATATTTCTGCTTTTTTCTTGGCTTCATACTGACTAACTGCTTGTTGCGATTCCTGAAAAAGTTGTCTGTTGATGATGAATACTACAAGGACAAGACAGAGTGATATAATACTATAAAGAACTAATTTTTGATTTGCGGAAAAACTAATAGCAATAATACTAATTAATAGTAATAATGCTATCAATAATTTATCAATTATCTTCAGGGTTAAAAATCTTTTCTCTTCAGGCGAACTAGATAAAATAGGTATAGTTTCAGCCTGAATATTTGGTGTTAAACTATTAATCATTAAGTCTGGTGTAGTCATTAATTGGTGTCCCCAGTAATTTTTGATTCAGAAATTATATTATGTCCAGTTAATCGAAGCTAAACAGAAAATTCCCTGGTTCAGTCATGAATTCAGGCATTAAAATACACTAGATTTTAATGAAACAATAAAGCTGATGCAATGGGGAATTAAGATAATTAAGCTTTTTTTAAGCAATTACAGCAAAATATAGTCAGATATTCCTACTGACTATATTACTAGTATCATATTTACTTTACACTTAGACACTCCAATCCCCATTCAGAATTAGTGGGTTTTAGCAGCACCCAAATATAATTCAGCTACTTTAGGATCATGTAGTAATTCCTGACCAGATCCACAAATAGCATCACGTCCCGACTCTAGGACATAGCCACGGTCAGACATTTCTAAGGCTTTACGGGCGTTTTGTTCCACTAAGACAATTGCTGTACCTGTGTGATTAATTTGTTTAATCTGCTCAAATACTTGGGTAACGAGAATGGGGGATAAAGCCGCAGAAGGTTCATCTAATAACAATAAACTCGGTTCTAACATTAATGCTTTACCCATAGCCAGCATTTGGCGTTCTCCTCCTGAGAGTGTACCAGCACGTTGGCGACGGCGATCGCTCAGTCTAGGAAACATAGTAAAAATTTTGTCTTTCAGGGGTTTTAGGGGGATATCACGCACAAAAGCCCCCATTTCTAAGTTCTCTTCTACACTCAAGGAAGGAAAAACATTAGAGATTTGTGGTACATAACACATCCCCCTCCTGACGATTTGATTGGACTTTAGCCCAGCAATATTTTCACCTTTAAAGGTAATAGTACCGGTATGAGGAGTTAACAGCCCAAAAATGGTTTTGGCTAAGGTGGATTTACCCGCCCCATTGGGGCCAATCACTGCGACTAATTCACCGGGTTTGAGAGAAAAATTTACTCCCTGGAGGATATCTATATCTTTGATGTATCCAGCGTGGACATTTTTAACTTCTAATAAATAGTCATTACTCATTGGTCATTAGTTACTGGTCAACGGTCTTTTGACATAACCTACGCTTTGGTTTTTGGCAACAGTAATATTGGGTTCAACTTCTACAACGAAGCTAAGAAAATAGCGGTTAGCACAATCTTTAATCACTGTAACTGAGCTAGGTTCAGATGGTAGGTCTCTTGACCAAATTGGTTTGATATTCCCAATTTTGGCTATGTAGACTACTCCATCTTTTATAGAGAAAGCAGCCTTAGTAAACTCTGCTGATTGCGAGTTGGTTTTCTTCTTAAATCTAGGGACACCAACCTTTTTACCTTTTCTCTTCCCCTTAAGGGAATTGAAAAAATTTTTGTAAGCAACATCTAAATGCCTAAGATACTGTTGTAATGGGACTGAAGAAACATCAGATAGCCACTTTCTCTCTTCAGTCTTTTTAGCTTGGGTCAGCATCGCCGAGAGTTTGTTAAATCCAGGTAGCTTTTCAGATTGTTTGCAGAAACCTAGAGCATCATTCCAGACAACTCTTAGACAACCATACAACCGAGCTAAACTCTGTTGCTGTTGGTCTGTTGGGTAAAATCTGTACTGATATCTAGCTTTCATGCTTTGTGCTAAGATTGGTCTGTTAAAATAAATTCTACATGATTTAGCCAAAAATGACAAGTGGTTTAAGACATGAAAGACACAGTATTTCAGACCTGAAAATACATTTGGTCTGTGTCACCAAGTATAGAAGCAAAATTTTTACTAATGAAAGTCTTGAACTAATTCACAAATCATTTGTAGATGTAGCAAGAAAGATGGATTTCCAAATACTTGAGTTTAACGGAGAATCAGACCACATCCACGCAGTAATTGAGTTCCCTCCTAAACTTTCAATATCTCAAATTGTTAATGCTTTAAAAGGTGTGTCTAGCCGTAGATACGGTCAAGGTGGATTCCCTAAACCCTATGGAAAGCAAGCTCTATGGAGTCCTAGTTACTTTGTGTCTTCTGTTGGTGGTGCGCCACTTGAGGTTCTTAAGAAATATATCCAGAATCAAGAAAAGCCGTCGTAGAACGACGGGGTTTTCAACGCATTTTTTCGATAAATATAAAACGTTGACCGAAAAATTCTAAGGTGTTTTCTGTAAATCAGGTCGTTCTTCAGGAAGGATGGCATCTGTTACTGGGCAAACTTGGATACATATGCCACAATCGATACAGGTGGCAAAATCAATCCAATACCAATCGGTTCCCTTGACATTTTTACCTGGACCTGGATGAATACAAGCTACTGGACAAGCATCTACGCAGTCAGCAACACCTTCACAAACATCAGTAACAATGGTGTGCGGCATTTTTTTCAATTCCCTTTCTTTCGGATCAGCTATATCTAGCCTAGCAGGATTATTTACTAACCTCCACCTCACCCGTAACCCATGGTCTGACCAAGCAGAGGTGAGTTAAAGATGGGGCGAGGTTTTGTGCTAGAATGAACTACAGTAATGGTTCATTGATAATGGAACCATCTGATTTAACCCAAGCAATTTGGGCAATACCGCGATCGCTGGCGTATTGTCTAATAGCTTGTTCATCGGTGCCACCTAAATGCATTTCTACTCTCACCAAATCAGGACAATCACGCAGTTTTTGGGCGTGGGCAAAGGCTGTAGCTGTAGCATTTGGTGTCTGGGCGACTACTAACCAGTGACTGACTGGGGTTGATTGTGGTAATTGCTGAGTAGATAGAAGAACTTGGTATAAATCCTCAATATTTAAGACAAAACCAATACCGGGAATATCTTCACCTTGGGGATGATATAATCCTAAAAGCTTGTCGTAGCGACCACCCCGCCCTAAAACTCTGGCTTGTGAGCCGGTATCGCTAACAATTTCAAAGACTATACCGGTATAATAGTCTATAGTTTGGATCAAGCTGAGGTCAAGAATTAAAGGAAAATTCCCTTTTGATTGTAATAACTCTACCACAGATTTGAGATGATTAACCATCTCTTGCTGCTCTGGAGCTAAACCAAGAGCACTAACTTTTTGTAAGACATCCCCACTATCACCGCGCAGGTCCATCATAATTCTGGCGCGATCGCGTAATTCATGGCTCATGGGTAAAGTATCTATGGCGATGCGGTCAAGATGGGCGATCGCACTGCGAACTTGAGGTTGGAGGTGGCGCGGAAAAGCATCCAGGAGCGATCGAGTAATTCCCGCTTCCCCCAAAATCAAATGCCAATTAGGCAAACCCAATACCGCCAGACAACTACTAGCCAACAGCAGGACTTCTGCATTAGCTAACAATCCCCCCAGACCTAACAACTCCACGCCAGCTTGATAAAATTCTTGCTGGCGATTGTGCCTGTTTTCCCAGGTACGACGAAAGACATTAGCATTGTAGTAGAGGCGTTGGGGATAAGCAACATCTGCCATCCGGGTAGCCACAGCACGAGCAATAGAAGCGGTCAATTCTGGACGCAATCCTAATTCTTCATCTTCACCATTTTGCAGTTGAATCACCATCTGGCGCTGAATTGCTTCTCCAGCCATCAGAGTATCCATGCGTTCCAAAGTTGAAGTAATAATCCTGTGATATCCCCAACGATGAAACACTTGCTGTAATCTATCTTCAATCCAGCGTTTTTGTGCCACATCTAAAGGTAATAAATCCCTGGCTCCCGCTGCTGGTTGATACACCATTATTTTTTCTTCCCACCAAACAAACCACCAAATAAACCCCACCTCCAGATTTATCTGCTTGCTTAGAGCCATCATCAGGAGGTGAAGTTGCTTTCGGGCGACTAGATTGTTGCCTTCAAACCTTTTTTATTTTATGTTTGGTTGTCAACCCTATTTCGTCAGTGAGATTTAATTTTCCACTATTATTTCCACATTGACAAAGGGGGGACTACCACCAACTGATGACTAAGCTGGTCGTGAATCTTGCCATTAGTAGCGAGGATTCTCCCGGATTCAATGTTAAAAGGACTACCATCATAGGCAGTAACTTTCCCCCCAGCTTCCTGCAGCAATACCACACCAGCGACCACGTCCCAGGGAGAAATTCCCCTTTCCCAGTAACCATCTACACGGCCGCAAGCAACATAAGCCAAATCCAGGGCGGCCGAACCACTACGCCTCACACCTTGGGTGAGATGAGTCAGGTGACAAAATTCTGCATAATTATTATCTGAGGTTTCACGGCGATCATAGGCAAAACCCGTTACCAACAGGCTTTTACTCAAGTCAGATATTTCAGAAACCTGAATAGAATAGCGGTTACGGGTCGCCCCTAAGCCAGTAGCAGCCCGAAATAGTTCATCATGGAAAGGGTTATAAATTACACCCACTTGCGGCACACCATCAACTAATAAACCAATAGAAACAGCAAAAGCCGGGTATTGGTGGGCGTAATTAGTTGTACCATCTAAGGGGTCAATTGCCCAGAGATACTGATTATCTTGATTGCCCAACTTCCCTGATTCCTCTGCGAGGATGGAATGTTGGGGAAAGTGGCGACGCAAAATTGACAAAATCTCAGCTTCCGAGGCTTTATCTGCCGCAGTGACTAAATCACCAGGGCGGCCTTTTTCGATAATAGCACCTTCTAACTTACCCAAATACCCCTGCAAAACCGCACCCGCAGCCAAGGCCGCTTCCGTAGCAATATCTAGAAAAATTTGTAAATTAGTCATTAGTGATTAATCATTGGAAAGTATGAGCTTTCTCCCAGTCCCTAAAAATTTCGGCGGCGAAACTCAGCAGGAGGGACACGCAGTGGTTTTTCTGGGTTCCAAATGCCTTTTTCCATCAGTCTAGCCCATTGTTGGGCCCGTTCTAAGCGCTGGTCATATTTATGATTAGGGGAGCGCGACACAAACAAAGCATACCCTTGTTTAAGCAATTCTTCATTTAATAACTGGTCATCCTTCCACACATAAGCCAAAATCCGACCAAAATTATCTTTGGCTTGCACATCAAACTCCAGGGTCACGGATTTTTCTTGGTCACCAATCAACCGCGCTAAAGCTGCTCTAGACTCATATCCCCAGGGATTTTGTCGCAAATCTGGTGCATCAAGACCAAGTAATCGCACCGGAGAAATCAAATTTGGTTGTTCAGCCATACCTAAAACTTCCAAAGTTTGACCACTGACTACCCGGGACACGGTCACCTGAGTCCGACTGCTTGCAGTCTGGTTATGGTAGCCCTGACAACCCACCAACAACAGCAAGCTAACCAAAAGAAGCCCAAAAAAAACCTTTGCGTCTGCGCGCCTCCTGTGCGCGCAACCAATCTTAATCCTCATCTAAGGGTAAACCCGCCTTCACCTTACCTCTAGCAAAATAGCGCCCAAACTGAAGTTCATAAACCTCATCTTCATCTTGAGTTTCCACCTCCAAATCAGACTGAGCATAACTGACACATAACAAAGCATACCCTTTCTGGCGCAAAGCTGGTGATAGTCCAATCGCTTCGGGTTGGTAAATTTCTCCAGATAGCACCCGCACGGCGCAAGTTGTGCAAGCCCCATTCCGGCAAGAAAAGGGCAGTTCCTGGCCCTGTTGTTCAATGCTGTGGAGGATGTAGCGGTCTGAAGGAACTTGTAAACTGTATTCCTTGCCAGTAGCGCGATCGCGGACTGTAATTCTATATGTATGGGACATGGTGATTTGGGATTTCCAAACTAGACTTCAGCTTTAATTTAATTTATCTGCTTTTATGTTTGCATTTTCTGAGATTTCATAGTACAGTTATAAATCGTTGCCCCTGGAGAGGTGGCCGAGTGGTTTAAGGCGCAGACCTGGAAAGTCTGTTATGCGGAAACGTATACGAGGGTTCGAATCCCTCCCTCTCCGTTAGAAAAATAGGAACCCCAACCTAGATAATTTGAGCAAAAAACTGCTGCGGTGGAGTAAACTGTCAGCAGTAATTTTTTATCATCCCAATGCCCTTAGAACTGCAAAACCTCACTGGTGGTTACACAGAGTTACCCATTATCCAAGATATTAACCTATCTCTAGAAACAGGAGAATGGTTAAGTTTAGTGGGTGCGAATGGTTCTGGTAAATCTACAATCCTCAAATTACTCAGTCGGATTCTCTCCCCACAGCAAGGCACAGTCCTACTGGATGGCAAAGCAATTCATTGTCAGCCTCCCCATTTAGTGGCGCAGAAGTTAGCATTATTACCCCAACAACAAACAATTCCCGCAGGGTTAACAGTGCGCCAATTGGTCAGTTTAGGACGCACCCCCCATCAACCTTGGTGGCAATGGGAACTCAACTGTGAAGACCGGGAAAAGGTGGCTGCAGCTATTGCACAAACTCAACTAGATAAATTGAGCGATCGCCTAGTTGAACAACTTTCCGGCGGTGAAAGACAACGGGCTTTTTTAGCCTTAGCATTAGCCCAAGAACCGAAAGTATTACTATTAGATGAACCCACAACTTATTTAGATGTAAAGTATCAATTACAACTGTTAGAATTACTGAAAACCCTCAATCAACAGCAGAATTTAACCATTGTCACCGTCCTACACGAACTCAATTTAGCAGCTCGCTATAGTTCCCGCATCGCTTTATTAAAACAAGGTCATCTGTGGGAAGTGGGTACACCCGCAGCAGTCCTCACACCCCATGCGATCGCCCAAGTCTTTGGTGTAGAATCTGTAATTATCAATACACCTGTTGGCTTACAAGTTTGCGCCATATCTGCCGTTTAATTCCTTCCTCCACCTCTATAAACAAAGGCGAAGCTAACTCATCCAGACAGGAAAGCATAACATCCCACCATGAATCAACCCAACTGGAAATTTATCAAAGAAAAACTAACACCCTACTTATTCTTACTCCCCGCACTAATTCTATTATTTGCAACAGTTTTCTGGCCGGCAATACAAGCATTTTACCTGAGCTTTACCAGCTACGAATACCTTTCCCAGCCACCGCAATGGATAGGTTTTGACAACTTTCGGCGCTTGTGGAAAGATGCAGTTTTTTGGAAAACCTTAGAAAACACCCTGCTCTACCTTGTGGGTGTCGTACCAATTCTAGTCATAGCTCCCTTAGGACTGGCAATTTTGGTAAATCAGAAGTTGCGAGGGATGAATTGGTTTAGAGCCGCTTACTACACGCCGGTAGTAATATCAATGGTAGTTGCTGGTATAGCTTGGAAATGGCTATATGCAGAAAACGGCTTACTTAATCAGTTACTCACAACTGTGAATATTTTTCCCGCAGGAATTCCCTGGTTAACCAGTCCAGAGAAACTACTAGGCATTGTACCGATTTCTCTAGCCAGTGTCATGGCTGTGACTATCTGGAAGGGACTGGGCTATTACATGGTAATTTATTTAGCCGGATTGCAATCAATTTCCGCGGATGTCTATGAAGCCGCAGCTATTGATGGTTCTGATGGTATCCGCAAACACTGGGATATTACCATACCGTTAATGAGGCCGTATTTAGCCCTGGTAGCAGTGATTTCCGCAATTTCAGCAACTAAAGTCTTTGAAGAAGTATTTATTATGACCCAAGGTGGTCCTTTAAATAGTTCCAAAACCATTGTTTACTATTTATATGAAGAAGCCTTTAGTCACTTAGAACTTAGCTATGCTTGTACAATTGGATTGGTTTTATTTTTGATTATTTTAGGTTTATCAGTTTTGCGATTAGCTATTACCCAACCAGAAGATATGACAATTTAAGATTTTTCTTGATCAAGAATACATTGTTTTTTATATTCTGGCAGATTTTGGCACAGGATTAATAGATCCTCATGCGGTAGAGAATTGCCTATATAATATCTGTTTTTTTGTCGTCTAGAACTATAATCAAAAAACAGAGCTAATCTATCGGAAAGTAACGGTAAATTTCCCCGATGGAAAATACTACCAGTACCGGCAAAAATTACAGTACCCAGGGAACCCGTACATGAATTATATTGTTTTGGAGATACAAATTCTTTGAACTTAATATCTGGAATGTACCCAGATTTATATTTTAATAATTTGATGATTTCTGTAGTTAAATCTTGGGTGAGATATTGAAAAGGTCCTGTATACTCATTAACATCATTTAGATAAATTATAATTTTGAGGATTTTCCTATCCTCTATATCTATGTGCCATAACCTAGAGCCTTGCTCGATGTTATTAGCAAGATCACGGCGAAGATATACTCCATTATAAGCCACTGGTAAACCAATATAATTCTCGGCAATATTTAGTAACCGATCTTCGAGTCCCCAAAAAAAGATTTCTGGATACTCCATTATCTGCTGGGAACTAGCATGAATAACAAACTTATTTTTATGTACAGAAATATTTGCAGGTATTTTTGATATGATATTTTTGGCTGCTGTCAGTATATCAGGTGTAGATATAATCCCCAGTTCTGCTAATGAAGTAATTACTACTCCTTCATGGTTAAGCCTGTTTACTATATCCTGATCAGCCTGTGGTAAACTAGGCAAGTTGATCATGTGGTTTTTTACTGCTGCTGCATACCCGAGATCCTCTTGATATCTAATAAATGGTATTGCTGTTATGTTCTGTAAAATTTTATTACGTATTTGCCCTAGGAGTCTATGCCTAACTTGATTCATGTTAGTTAATTTAACCAGCTATATATTTAATATTCATGATGTTTTTATCAGTGATAAAACTTAATTTATACTGGGATTATATATAATTATTTTTAATATATCTCTCCCTAGCAAGAATAATTATCTTCCAAAAGTTATAAATTTAGATAACATATTCAGCTAATAAAAAAGGTAAGTTACCACCTTGGTAAGGGAACTAAAAATAGGACAGTAAATATTATTGTAATTGCTTGATGTGAAAGCCCAAATCATCCTCAGAGAATATCTGCAAACTTCTCGGTCTTGGTTTCAATACTTGAATATATCCCTAAAATTCCCTGGGAAAGAGTTTTAGTATTGCGTGTGACTCATTAAGCCCACTGCTGACTACTTTGAGATCCTATTCTTGTTGCTCGGGGTTTCCCTAACCTCGGTTCACTAAAGCTCATGTGTATACTCTTAATCTTTGACACTCCCCACGCCTAAAGGCGGGAATTCGATGTGTCACTGACTTTCCTTGCAGGACAGAGACATTTTTAGTTAAGCTAGATATAGGTTTTTTTGCTATATCGTGTTAATAGTTAACTTATGTTGTACTAGGTTACTTATTTATTGGGGGCTAGCTTTACTACAGATACATTGAAATCATACTTAAATGAGAATCTTATACTTTTGTAATCTATTTTCTATTTTTGACCCAAGTTGGTGTAGTCAATTTTCACTAGGTAGGGACTTAACCCAAATCCCGCCCAAGTTTTTCCTTGAGTAAGAGCAACCCTGTGGTTGTTTCATGGACTGGAGTGGTAAATATACTTCAGTACTCAGTCATGGAGAGGTTTTATTTTCTCAAGCACCGGTGTCTGTCTGTGAGAATTTATCGCTGGGTAACTTCTTCCGGTCAGAATGGGCAATCTTTTACAAGAGTAAGTATCAATCTCCAGTGGATACTTTTATTAACTCATCAGTTTATAGATGGTCATTAGCCCATATTCTACCCTAAGACCTATGACTGATGCGTTGAGAAGTGAACTTGGCAGGTATATAGTCAAGTTTACTATTAATGAATCACCTTGATTTATCGATTTTGCTTAGGAGGTGTCTTTGAAACTATTCAAGATTAAAAGTTCATGGTCTGAGTGCCTTAAGTCAAAGATTTTAGAGATTTTTATGCTGTGGAAGAGGTAAGATAAAAGCTATACATAAAAACCCATCCCCGTGTTTTAGCAAATTTACCATTTGATAATTGCTATAATCTATTGTCCAATCTAGTTACTTTTTTTATTTGTTAGGTGTATTTTTCTATGGGTTCCCCAATGAATCGTCTGTCTATTTTTGTAGACGGAAATAATATGTTCTATGCTCAACAAAAAAATGGCTGGTTTTTTGACCCAAGACGAGTCTTAGACTATTTCAAACACGAGCAATCAGACACAACATTAATCAATGCTTTCTGGTACACTGGTTTAAAAGACCCCCAAGATCAGAGAGGTTTTAGAGATGCTCTCATTAGTTTAGGTTATACAGTCCGGACTAAGATTCTCAAAGAATATTATGATGACTCATCGGGACGCTACTCCCAAAAAGCTAATTTAGATATTGAAATTGTCGTAGATATGTTTAATACAGTTGATCAATATGATCGAGTAGTTTTATTCAGTGGAGATGGTGATTTTGAAAGGGCTATCGAATTGTTACGCTCTAAAAATACGCATATTACAGTAGTATCGACAGAAGGGATGATAGCTAGAGAACTACGTAATGCCACTGATAGATATATTGATTTAAACGATATCAGAGACACTATAGAAAAAGTTGACGGTCAGTAATCTTAGCAAATATTTACAAATCTTTAGAGTAAAAAACTAAGGTTCAAGATATTTTAAGCAAACAGTATAAGATCCACAAGGAGGAAACATGACCAAGAAAGCCGACAAAATTATCATTTTTGATACGACACTCAGAGATGGAGAGCAGTGCCCAGGAGCAACTCTCAATATAGATGAAAAGCTAGCAATCGCCAAGCAATTATCCAAGTTAGGGGTAGATGTGATTGAGGCGGGATTTGCTTTTGCAAGTCCGGGGGACTTTGAAGCTGTCAACAAAATTGCCGAAATTGTAGGGACAGAAGACGGCCCGGTAATTTGTAGTTTGGCTAGAGCTATTAAAGCAGATATTGAAGCAGCAGCCGCAGCCCTAAAACCAGCAGTTCACGGCAGGATTCATACCTTTATTTCTACATCCGATATTCATTTAGAATACCAGCTGCGCAAATCACGGGCGGAAGTATTAGCGATCGCCGAGGAAATGGTAGCTTATGCTAAGTCATTTATGACAGATGTAGAATTTTCCCCCATGGATGCAGCACGCTCTGACCCAGAATTTCTTTACCAAGTATTAGAGCGAGCGATCGCATCTGGCGCAACAACAATTAACATACCTGACACCGTTGGTTACTTGACACCTAGTGAATTTGGGGCAATGATTAAAGGGATTAAAGAGCATGTCCCCAACATTGATCAAGCCATTATTTCCGTACACGGACATAACGACTTAGGTCTAGCCGTTGCCAACTTCCTAGAAGCGATCAAAAATGGTGCAACCCAATTAGAATGTACCATCAACGGTATTGGGGAGCGAGCCGGGAACGCCTCCTTAGAGGAATTGGTTATGGCTTTACACGTGCGGCGACAATATTTCAATCCCTTCCTAGGAAGACCAGTAGACTCAGAAGAACCCCTAACCAATATTGACACCCGCCAAATTTACAAAACCTCCCGCCTAGTTTCTAACTTAACGGGAATGCTAGTACAACCAAATAAAGCCATAGTCGGAGCCAACGCCTTCGCTCATGAGTCTGGTATTCACCAAGACGGGGTGCTAAAAAACAAACTCACCTACGAAATTATGGATGCTCAATTGATTGGCTTAACAGACAATCAAATAGTATTGGGTAAACATTCTGGGAGAAACGCTTTCCGTACCCGCTTGGGAGAATTAGGCTTTGAACTCTCAGAAGGGGAATTAAACAAAGCATTCGTCAGATTTAAAGAAGTAGCGGACAAAAAGAAAGAAATTTCTGACTGGGACTTAGAGGCGATCGTCAACGATGAAATCCAACAAGCGCCCGACTTATTCCGAGTCGAACTAGTGCAAATTACTTGCGGTAGTAACGCTAAACCTACGGCCACAGTTACCCTCCGTACCCCAGAAGGTAAAGAATTAACTGATGCAGCCATTGGTACAGGACCCGTAGACGCGGTTTACAAAGCAATTAACCGGGTAGTGAATGTACCGAATGAACTAATTGAGTTTTCTGTACAATCAGTCACAGCCGGGATTGATGCTATAGGTGAAGTTACTATCCGTCTGAGACATGAAGCCAGAGTATTTTCTGGTCATGCAGCCAACACAGATATTATTGTCGCATCCGCCCAAGCTTATGTAAATGCCCTCAATCGTCTTTACTCCGCTTTGCAAACCAAAGAAAAACAACAACCAGTAACTGCACAAAAAATTTAGAGACATATGTGGTTTCAGGGTGGGTTTTTCCCGCCCTATTTTTTGTCTAACCTCATCCATCAATCCTCTCCTTACTAAGGATGAATTAATAGATGAATCCACCTTTAATAACCCCTTGGCACACAGTCAGAGCCACATTTCAACAAATTTGGGGTTACGAAGATTTCCGACCCCCCCAGGGCGAAATAGTCACGAGTTTACTAGCAAAAAAAGACGCCTTAATTATTATGCCCACAGGTGGGGGTAAATCAATTTGTTTTCAACTTCCCGCACTGCTACAAACAGGAGTAACTCTAGTAATTTCCCCCTTAGTAGCACTCATGGAAAACCAAGTACAAGAACTACTAGAGCGTCAACAAAAAGCAGCACTGTTGCATAGTCAATTACCCAGCTATCAACGTCGCAGGACACTACAAGCTTTAGAAAACCAACAACTCAGATTACTGTATTTATCCCCGGAAACCTTATTAAGTCCCCTAGTCTGGGAAAAATTATCTCATCCCCAATTACAAATTAACGCTTTGATCTTAGATGAAGCCCATTGTTTAGTACAGTGGGGGGATACATTCCGCCCAGATTATCGCCGGTTAGGCGCGGTCAGACCCGCATTACTCAAAACTAAACCACCAGGGACGAAAATTAGTATTGCTGCTTTTACCGCTACTGCAGACCCCACAGCCCAAAAGACTATCCAAACGGTTTTACAATTACAGCAACCAGAAATTTTTAAATTAAATCCCTATCGCCAGAATTTGTATCTGACTGTCCGCATTGCTTGGACACCCAGGAGTCGCAAACAGCAACTATTAAAATTTATTGAAAACCGCCCCCAAGAATCGGGATTAATTTATGTTAGGAGTAGAAAAGATAGCGAAAATTTAGCTGTATGGCTAGCCGAGATCGGTTATACCACAGCTAGTTATCATGGGGGACTGGGTGCAGTAGAACGCCGCAATATAGAAACTAAATGGTTAACTGGTGAAATTCCCTTTGTTATCTGTACCTGTGCTTTTGGTATGGGGATAAATAAATCAGATGTCCGTTGGGTGGTTCATTTTCATCCACCTCACCTCATATCTGAATATGTACAGGAAATTGGCCGCGGGGGACGAGATGGAAAACCCGCACAGGTGCTGGTTTTTGTGAGTGAACCTACAGGATGGTTAGACCCAGAAGATAAACACAGACAGCAGTTTTTTCAGCAAAAAATGCGATCGCAGCAACGCAACGCCCAGCAATTAGTCAGACAATTACCCCCACACGGAGAAGTCAACGCAGTCACCCGTGAATTTCGTGATGCTGATATAGCCTTGGCGTTACTCCACAGCAGCGGTCAATTAAATTGGCTTGACCCTTTTCATTATACCATTGACTCAGGGGTAAAAAAAATGCAGCCAGTGACCCAATTACCAGATGCTCAACAAATGTATAAATATTTGCATACTAAAAAATGTCGTTGGCAATTTTTATTAAATGCTTTTGGATTTGAACAAGAAGCTACCAACTGGCGTTGTGGACATTGTGATAATTGCCGACATTAGGTTTTTGGTTGACTAATATTAGTGAATTCCATGTTAGTTATAAAACCCTATGAAAATTTAGATTTATGATATAGATTTACCTTCTCGATAATATTTTTTTGTAGATGCAGAATTATCTATTTCGTTACGAAAGGTATCCATAATTCCTATAATCTCTGTATGTAATTCATCATAGTCTTTACCATCTATATCAAGATAATTTCCATGGGCTATACTATTTCTTTTTTTGAGTAATTTTTCATCTATGAGAACCTCTTTTGAAGCATAAAAAGTATAGTTGAATCCTAGCATACAAACTATTTCTTTAAAAACTGATGACGATAAATTAGATGTCGTAATTCTATTCGTATATTTTATCGAACTACGTTCACTCATCTTTGTGATAAAAAATTCTGCTACTTCATTATATATGGTTGCCTTATTAGTTTCATTAGCTTGATCTAATTTATCTTTCATTGCCAATGCTATAAAATTATGATCCAGGTTTTTATATGGTAAATTTTGCATAGCGACAAATTCTAAATAACTATTGGCAGATACTTTGATAAATCCCTCCCAGTGAGCATATAGCATCGTGATTCCACTACGAAGTAATGCATTATGTTCTCCTGAAGAAAATGATTTTGAACCAATCATAGCTTTTAATGCTGATAACTCTTTTTTTCGCCACGCAAGTTCTTCTGCCAGTTTATCACTTAGCTGCTCTAAAGTACGTATTTTCATTCCTGAAACATCTTACGACCAAGGGCAACTAATGTTGGCACTCTTCGCTGTGGAGTATTACCAGAGGCTGACCAATTTCTATATTCAGGACTATTCCAAAATTCTTTTACTTTCTCTCTGACATCAATAGGTGAGTTAGATATATTTTTATAGTTGTAACCAATTCCTAAAGCAATGACTTCATAAGCAGATAGTAGGAACCCACCTAAAAATTTATCTTTGGTTGGAGAATATTTACGAAAACTATCATTTCCCAGATGTTCATACAAAATTTTAAATGTTTGATTAAATGCAATTTCCTCTTCAGAGTAATCAAAATCTTGTTTTTTAGCCATTTCTACCATTTTATCTGTTAAAAATCCACTTAAATCATTGCCTATTTTTTTCATTTCTCTTTCTTCAAGGGTGCGAAATACTAAAAACCTCAGTAGTAGTTCCATATCATATTGTTGTTCAATTGGTCGTTCACTGAGAGCTATACATTCTCTAAACATCTCATTTTGACTTAATGTTTTCATCCACTGAAACATCTCCCGATTAAACATTACTAAAATACAGCTTCTGACTTCTTGTGGTGTAGCTATGGAACCACCTGTATTCAATCTTTGAAATAGTTCATACTTGGCAACTTCGTCACTCTCTTTTAGAAGAATAGTTGCATCAATTTTAGCTCTTTTAATTAATAAGCGTTGTGTTAGAGTTAAAGAATTAAGCGGATCAGATGTATCTTCCCATTTCTTGCCTTCTAAATCGGGTAAATATTTAGTTTTTTCCAGCACTAATGGTGCTAAAACATTTTGATTTTCATCCTTGAGTTTTCCCACAAATTCATATATTGTCGATAGTCTTTGAAGACCATCAACTACGTCCCAAACTCCATCTTCACGTTGAGATACAAAAATAGGTGGAATTGGAATTCCTAATAAAATAGACTCTATTAAACTGGTTTTTTGGCTATTAGTCCAACGAAAAAATCTTTGAAACTCCGGGTGTATATCAATTTCTGAATTTTCATATAAGCTAATCCATTCTCCAATAGACATTGAATATTGATCGACTCTAATTTCTTGTCTTATTTTGTCGATTTCTTCTTGAAGGGACATATTTACTACTCCAATTTTTGCAATAAATAGATTTTTGGTGCGATAGAAAGATTATTTTTGATCTTTAGGTTGACATATTTAACGTTTTATTGTTTCTTTAAAGACAAATTTAGCATGATGAATCAGCGTTAAATAAGAATATACATAAGCCTGCTTATGTATATTCTTACGTTAATAGTTTCGGGAGAATTATCTACTTATCAAAAAAGTCTATTTTCCCGGAAAACATTAAAACTGCTGTAAAAATCGTAAATCGCTACCATATAAACGGCGGATATCATCGATTTGGTGTAACACCATAGCAAAACGTTCTACACCAAAACCAGCCGCAAAGCCAGTATAAATTTCTGGGTCATAACCTACAGCTTTCATCACATTAGGGTCTACCATACCGCAGCCCATTACCTCTAACCAGCGACCATTCCACTGCAAATCTACCTCAGCAGAAGGTTCTGTAAATGGGAAATAGCTAGCACGGAAACGAATAGGTAAATCACCAAATATTGCTTGTAAAAACACCTTTACAGTACCTTTGAGGTCTGTAAAAGTCAGCCCCTCATCGATGGCTAAAAGTTCTATTTGATGGAAAACCGCCGAATGAGTAGCGTCTACATGATCACGCCGATAAACTCGCCCTGGAGCCACAACCCGGATGGGTGGTTCTTCTTTTTCCATGTAGCGGATTTGCACAGATGAGGTGTGAGTACGGAGGAGATTACCATCTGGTAAGTAGAAGGTATCCTGCATATCACGGGCGGGGTGGTCGGGGGGGGTATTCAGAGCCTCAAAATTATAGTAGTCTGTTTCCATCTCTGGCCCTTCGGCTACGGTGTAGCCCATACCCACAAAAATATCTAGGGCCTGGTCGATAATACCATTAAGTGGGTGAATTCGACCTTGAGGGCGGTAAATTCCCGGCATAGTTACATCGAGAGTTTCCGCCTCTAGCTGTGCCTGAATTTTGGCTGCTTCTAAAGCCGTACGCTGCTGCTCTAAACTATTTTGTAGGGATTCCTTGACAGTGTTGGCGATCGCCCCAATTTTGGGTCGTTCCTCCGCACTCATTTGTCCCATACTGCGCAATAAAGCCCCCAGTTGACCTTTTTTACCCAGATAACTGATTCTGAGTTCCTCTAGACGTTCTAGGGTATCGGCCGCGGCGATCGCTTGTTCTCCTTCCTGGCGCAGTGCTAAAAGTTGAGCCTCTAAATTCGTAGTCATTAGTTATTAATCATTGCTCATGAATCATTGGTTATCTTGGTCTACGACTTGGGACTGCTACCCAATCACTGTACACAACAGGCCAAATCAAAACCCAACCTCTGTTTACTAGTTTAGAGGTGATTGGGTGTTTGAGAGTTTTTTTGCCTCATACTACACCAGATAGAATATTGAGAAATAACCGATAACAAGATCCATGAAATTACTCATTAGTAATGATGACGGAGTTTCCGCCTTAGGCATTCGTACCCTAGCTGATCGCCTAGCAGCAGCAGGCCATGATGTCAGTGTAGTGTGTCCAGATAGGGAGCGTTCCGCCACCGGACATGGATTAACCATGCACCAACCCATTCGCGCTCAAGCCATAGAATCAGTTTTTCATCCGGCTATTAATGCTTGGGCTTGTGATGGTACTCCCTCAGACTGCGTGAAATTGGCACTGTGGGCCTTGCTAGATTCTCCCCCTGATTTAGTTCTCTCCGGTATCAATCAAGGGGCGAATTTAGGTACTGAAATTCTTTATTCTGGTACCGTTTCCGCAGCGATGGAAGGGGTAATTGAAGGTATTCCCAGCATAGCCTTAAGTCTAACCAGCCACACATCCCAAGACTTTCAACCTGCTGCTAAGTTTGCCGAAATGCTGGTAGAGAAACTAGCTCTAAATCCCTTACCAGAATTAATGTTGCTGAATGTCAATGTTCCCCCTGTACCTTGGGAAAAAATCGCCGGGGTATCTTTTACCCGCCAGGGAGTGCGGCGCTATGTTGACGTTTTTGACAAGCGAGTAGACCCCCGTGGCAAGATATACTACTGGTTAACCGGAGAAGTTTTAGAGGAAGTGGAACCGCCCAAAGGTTTACATATATCTGACGATGTGCCGATTGATGTCCATGTGATTCGCAACAACTACATCAGCATCACACCATTACAATACAATCTTACCTATCCTACAGGATTAGACAAGTTATGTGGTTGGGAATTTCCTCTCACTTGACTATTAAGGTTGTAAGTCGAGGCAATTGTAGATTTTAGATTAGATTGGAGATCAAGAGCTATTAGCGCCATCGCCTACAGTCGCGAGTTAGCCGCAACGGAGGAGCAACTTTGTAGACCCCTGACCGTAAAGTAGCTTGTGACTGATGGCTAAATCAACCTAAATTCCCAGAATCCACGTGCTAAATTTGTCTAAAAATGGGTGTTCTTTGTGGGTTGCTTCCTCAGCGGAAGGGCTGCTCAAGCCAACTGCTGTCGCTCTTGGTAAATTTGATGGTGTGCATCTTGGACATCACAGAGTTATTCAACCAATTTTGCCCGCAGCATTGGATAGGGAGAACACCCAGCCACAAGAACAAACATACTCGACAGTTGTCACTTTTGACCCCCATCCCCTGGAGTTTTTTTCAGGTCAACCCAGAGCTTTGCTCACACCACTGGATGAAAAAGTCCAACAATTGGGTTCTCTAGGAGTAGAACAACTTGTACTGCTACCTTTTGACAAAGAATTATCTGCTTTATCTCCCACAGATTTTGTAGATAAAATTCTAGTGCAACAACTCCAATGTCGCCGCATTAGTGTGGGACAGGATTTTTGTTTTGGTAAACAGCGTCGTGGTACTGCTCAAGATTTGCAATTACTAGCTGGGAAGCACCATATCCCCGTGACTATTGTTTCTTTACAAACTTATACCGATAATACCCCTTCCCCTGAGACTCCCATTAGCACTTCACTCATCCGCCACTACTTGGAAAGTGGCGAGATTAAAAACGCCAGCTTTCTACTGGGACGACCTTACACCCTCATTGGTACTGTGGTTGCTGGTGCAAAAATGGGCAGAACTATCGGTTTTCCCACCGCCAACCTGCAATTACCACCAGATAAGTTTGTCCCCCGCCAAGGTGTATATGCTGTCCGCGCTGCTATTATGGGTGATACACCAGACCCAACTACGATACATGATCAATTGGGTGTGATGAATATAGGTAAACGCCCCACAGTCAATGGTAGTAACTTATCTGTGGAAGTGCATCTATTCGATTGGTCTGGTGATTTATATGGCAGAAAACTGACTGTGCAGCTCGTCGATTTTTTGCGCCCAGAACAGAAATTTCCTTCTCTAGAACACCTGAAGACACAAATTCAACTTGACTGTAATATTGCTAGGGAAGTTTTGAGGGTGAATGCTGATTTGAGCTAATTAAATGTCCTATTCCTGAAATAATTACCGCTCTCCACACCTATATGATCTCATAACTAACATATAGGTGTGAAGAGTCATCAAATCAAAACCATCTTGGCATTTAAGTGTAAAATACAATCATGCTACTAAGATTCAAGACTCAACTTAAAGTCAACAAGCAACAAAGGCTGCCACTGGCTGAACAGGGACAGAGTAGCTATACAGGCTTGGAATCTAGGTTTAGCACTATGTCAACAGATTATTAGAATAGATGCCAATTTAAACTGTGAAATCAAACCAATCCATTGACCGATTGGATCTACTTTTTCCTGTTTTTGAGTTCACTCTGATTTTATGCCCATCTACAACCTGAATGGCTGGATTGGGTTAAATTCTTATAATCAATACAAAAACTTTATTTTCCCTCACCCTTGATTTAGTTCCCTAATCTGCCATGCTAAAACTCTTGTTGGGCGATCCCAACGCTCGTAAGCTGAAAAAATACCAACCTTACATTACTGAAATTAACCTGCTAGAGGAAGAGATTCAAGCTCTTACCGATGAAGATTTAAAAGGCAAAACAGGAGAATTTAAACAGCGCCTCCTTAAGGGCGAAACACTTGATGATATTCTGCCAGAAGCTTTTGCTGTGGTCAGAGAAGCCGCACGGCGAGTATTGGGGTTGCGACATTTTGATGTCCAGCTGTTGGGCGGCGTCATCCTGCACTCTGGACAAATTGCCGAAATGAAAACCGGAGAGGGTAAAACTCTGGTGGCTACCTTACCGAGTTATTTAAATGCCCTGAGTGGTAAAGGTGTACACGTAGTTACAGTCAACGATTACCTGGCGCGTCGGGATGCTGAATGGATGGGACAGGTGCATCGGTTTCTGGGGCTAAGTGTAGGGCTAATTCAGTCAAGCATGATTCCCAGTGAACGCCAGAAAAATTATGAGTGTGACATTACCTATGTGACTAATAGTGAGGTGGGCTTTGACTACCTCCGGGATAATATGGCAACATCTATGGGTGATGTGGTGCAACGCCCGTTTAACTATTGTGTCATTGATGAGGTAGACTCGATTTTAATTGATGAGGCGCGAACACCCCTGATTATTTCTGGTCAGGTAGAAAGACCTACAGAAAAATATGTCCGTGCTGCTGAAATTTCCTTCAGTCTGCAAAAAGATCAGCATTATGATGTAGATGAAAAGGCTCGCAACGTATTGTTAACTGATGAAGGCTTTGCGGAAGCAGAAAATCTTTTGGGCGTTACAGATTTATTTGACCCGGAAGATCCCTGGGCGCATTTCATGTTCAATGCTATTAAAGCTAAGGAACTGTTCCTCAAGGACGTAAACTACATCGTTCGTAACCGTGAAGTGGTAATTGTCGATGAGTTTACTGGACGGGTGTTACCAGGAAGACGTTGGAGCGATGGTCTACACCAAGCAATTGAAGCTAAAGAACACGTGGATATTCAGCCGGAAACTCAAACTCTGGCAACAATTACCTATCAAAATTTGTTCTTGCTTTATCCTAAACTGGGCGGGATGACAGGAACGGCTAAGACTGAAGAGCCAGAATTTGAAAAAATCTATAAGTTAGAAGTGGCGGTAATTCCCACCAATCGCACCAGGAAACGTCAAGACTTGGCGGATATGGTGTTTAAAACTGAACCGGGGAAATGGCGGGCGATCGCGGGGGAATGTGCCGAAATGCACGAACTGGGCAGACCAGTTCTAGTAGGAACCACTAGTGTGGAAAAATCAGAATATCTCAGCCAGCTACTCAAACAGAAGGGGATTCCCCACGAACTGCTCAACGCTCGCCCAGAAAACGTAGAACGGGAAGCGGAAATCGTCGCTCAGGCAGGACGCAGGGGGGCTGTAACTATTGCGACTAATATGGCTGGGCGGGGTACAGATATTATCCTGGGTGGTAACTCCGAGTATATGGCACGGTTGAAGTTGCGGGAATATTTCATGCCGCGAATTGTCATGCCGGAAAATGAAGATGTCTTTGGTGTACAAAGGGCAGCTGGGTTACCCTCTGGACACGGTGGCGGTCAAGGTTTTGTTCCTGGGAAAAAAGTCAAAACTTGGAAAGCTTCACCAGAAATTTTTCCGACTCAATTGACAAAAGAAACCGAACAGTTATTAAAAGAGGCTGTAGAGGCGGCTGTGGCCGAATATGGTGAACGCAGCTTACCAGAACTGGCTGCAGAAGATAAGGTAGCCATAGCAGCAGAAAAGGCTCCCACCAATGAGCCCGTAATTCAAAAATTACGGGAAGCTTACAACCGGGTGAAGCAAGAATACGAAGAATTCACGGAGCGCGAACATGATGAAGTGATTTCCTTGGGCGGTTTGCACGTCATTGGTACAGAACGCCACGAGTCACGCCGCATTGATAACCAATTGCGGGGACGGGCCGGACGACAAGGTGACCCGGGTTCGACCAGGTTCTTCCTCAGTTTAGAAGATAATTTACTGCGGATTTTTGGAGGCGATCGCGTCGCTGGGTTAATGAATGCTTTCCAAGTCGAGGAAGATATGCCCATTGAATCTGGAATGCTCACCCGCAGTCTGGAAGGCGCACAGAAAAAAGTCGAAACCTATTACTACGACATTCGTAAACAGGTGTTTGAGTTCGACGAGGTGATGAATAACCAACGTCGCGCTATCTACGCCGAACGCCGCCGGGTTTTAGAAGGTCAGGACTTGAAAGAACAGGTGATCAAGTACGCTGAAAAAACCATGGATGAAATCGTTGATTTCTACATCAACCTAGACTTACCTTCTGAAGAGTGGGAATTAGAAAAGTTGGTGGATAAGGTCAAGGAATTTGTCTATCTGCTAGCGGATATGGAAGCAAATCAATTAGAGGATATGACCGTAACGGAGATTAAGGCATTCCTCCATGAACAGGTGCGAATTGCTTACGACCTCAAAGAAGCCCAGATTGACCAGATTCAACCGGGACTGATGCGACAGGCCGAAAGGTTCTTTATCTTGCAGCGTATAGATACCCTGTGGCGGGAACATTTGCAACAAATGGATGCTTTGCGGGAGTCTGTGGGCCTGCGGGGTTATGGACAGAAGGATCCGTTGATTGAGTATAAGAGTGAGGGTTATGAACTGTTTTTGGATATGATGATTAACATCCGCCGGGATGTAGTTTACTCGCTGTTTATGTTCGAGCCTCAAGCTCAACCTAGGGTGCCGGCTTAGTGAGATGGTATAAGTTTTTTTGCACTCGCAGTCGCAGAGGCGCAGAGATGTTTTTCTGCGTCTTTTTTTGGGTCTGATGGATGAACGTGTAATTGGTTTTACTGGAATGATAAGATGATTTAGTGACTAAATGAGCAATTCTACTAAATTATGACTTCGATTCTCCAACCTTTGCAGATTGGTAAACATATTGCCCGTTATCCTATCATCCAAGCTGCTATGGCGGTGCGGGTGTCTGGAGCCAAATTAGCGGGCGCAGTTGCTAATGCTGGCGGGGTGGGAATGATTGCTTCTCTAGGTTTGGGTTTAGATTCTCCGTATTTTAACTACCGTAAAAAAAGTACTTTCTTTACAGCCAACCGTCTGGCTTTAATTGATGAATTGAACAAGGCCAGGATGATCAGCCCCCATGGGGTGATTGGGGTAAATATAATTGTGGGTACTAAGGATTACCCAGTTTTGGCTCGGACAGCGGCAGCCCACAAGGTGAGTCTGATTATTACTGGCGGAGGTTTACCTTTAAATTTACCAGAGTATACAAGTGATTTTCCTGATGTGGCTCTTGTGCCTACAATAGCTAATGTGCAGGGCGTAAGGTTGATTTGTGAAACTTGGAAGGGTCGCTACAATCGCTTACCTGATGCTTTGATTGTGGAAAATTGCCAGCAGGTGGGGGGACATTTTAGCCAATGTGATAGCGGTAGCGTGGCGTTACCCATACAAGTCAATGTCCCGGGGTTTTCTATTGGGCTGGTGATTTCCCAAGTGCGGGATTATTTAGCCCGTGAAATGGGTGTAAGTATACCTTTAATTGTCACAGGTGGAATTAGCGATCGCACGGATATTAATCAAATGTTAGCCATGGGGGCTAATGGTGTACAAATGGGTACTCGCTTCGTCACGACCATAGAATGTGATGCCCATTCCTGTTATAAAGATTTTCATCTGCGGGCCAATCCTGAAGATATTGTTACTGTCCCCAGTCCCATAGGAAAACCCAGCCGTGCTTTACGCAATAGTTTTACACAGGAGATTATGGCAGATTCGCCACAGCAACGGCGATGTATTGCCAACTGTTTAGAAACCTGTCTGTTTCGAGATCAAGGTAAAACTTACTGCTTACTTAATGCACTGGCTCAAGCCGCCCGCGGGGACGTGGAACATGGTCTAATTTTTTCTGGGGCTAATGTGAGTTGTACGCAGAAAATTATCTCTGTTGCCGAACTGATGGCAGATTTAACTGCTCAAAGCTAGCACCTCAACCCTAACTCCTCTCCTGACTCAGGAGAGGGGAGACTTTGGCGCTCCGGTCTAACGTACAGTTTCCCGCAAAGGCTCAGTATCAATGGGTTTGATTAAATAAAGTAAAAATAGATTCCACACAATTGCCACCATCAAAGGTAATTTCGCCATGAGCTTGACAATTTTCGGCTGAGAACTGCGCCCAATCTCTGCAAGTTTTAAGTTGTAACCTGCACAGCGTTGCAAACGGGGGAAAAACTGGGGATGTTCCGTATTTAACATCACAGGAAAAGCCCGTCCCGCCGTTTCATTAGTATTACGGACAACTTGCACATCAAATTCTGTGGCATCTAGTCCCAGTGACTGATAGAATCGGGAACGTTCATGAACGGTGAGAGTGTGGGTAGCAAATACCGATAACAAGAAAAAGCGGCTCCACAGCCTTGCTTTCCAGTTGTTCCATAGTTGCGGTTGGGAACGTAAAAGTGCCTTGAATATATCCCCGTGGCGGTTCTCGTCCTGACACCAACTTTCAAAATAGCGGAATATGGGGGAAAATTGGTTTTCTGGGTGCTTTTCTAAATGTCTGTAAATAATAATGTAACGCCAGTAACCAATTTTTTCTGAAAGGTAAACGGTGTAAAGTACCCATTCCAGGGGGAAAAAAGTATAAGTACGGGTTTTAGTCACCAGTCCTAAATCCAGGGAGAGTTTAAAATCTCCCATAGCTTTATTGAGAAACCCCGCATGGCGAGCTTCATCTCGGGCCATGAGTTGAAATATTTCCGCTAACAGGGGGCTACGATTTTTTAACTTGCGGGATAATTCCTTGAACAGCAAGAAGCCGGAAAACTCAGAAATGCAAGAGCGTTCTAAATACTCAATAAACGCCTCCCTAGCTTCACCGTTAATGTGTTCCCAAGACTTTTCAAAGGCGTCATCCCGCACGAAATGATGGCGGTTGTAGTCTGCCCGCATTTCTGCTACCATCGCCTGCAATTCCTTTTCCTGGGCGGATAAATCCAGGTTGGCTGCGGTTTCAAAATCTGTAGTATAAAACCGGGGGGTAAGTACAGTTTCTTGACTGGGGATTTTAGTTTCTGGTTTAGGTAGGGTATTAACCATGATTACTCTGGTATGCAGTTAAATAATTGTATAACTATAAAGTTATGCCAATTGCATCGATTTGGCTAGGGAGTTATAGCAACCGCCAAGGTAATTTAAGCATAAACTATAAGTAGTCCCTTTTCATGTGAAGCGATCGCTTGCTACAGGTATATGCCCAAGCCGTACAGTTACGACCTTCGTCAAAAAGTAATCCAAGCGATTGAACTCGATGGCTTGAAGAAAACTCAAGCCAGTCAAATGTTTAATATTAGTCGCAACACCATCACCCTATGGTTGAAGCGAAAAACCGAAACGGGGGACTTCCAAGCCTTGCCTAATCAGCGTCCTGGGAATGGTCACAAAATTACCGATTGGGAAAAATTTCGTGAGTTTGCTTCCGTACATGGCGATAAAACCCAAGTAGAGATGGCCTCACTTTGGCCTGAAGAAATTAGCGATCGCACAATCTCAAGAGCTTTGAAAAAAATTGGTTTTACGCGAAAAAAAAGACTTATGGCTACCGTGAGCGCGATGAGGTCAAACGACAGGCTTTCGTAACGCAGTTGTCTGAGTTACCTGTGGAGAAGATTGTATACCTCGATGAGTCAGGAATGGACAACCGAGACCAGTATGATTACGGTTGGAACTCAAAAGGACAGCGCTTCCATGCACTTAAATCAGGTCGTCGTGAAGGTCGGGTGAACATAATTGCCGCGCTGTGTAACCATAAGCTGATAGCTCCTTTCACTGTTGAGGGTGCGTGTAATCGAATAGTATTTGAGACTTGGCTTGAAGCTTGTTTGCTTCCCACACTCAAACCAGGACAGGTTGTGGTGATGGATAATGCCACATTTCATAAAGGTGGGCGCATTCAACAACTGATTCAGTACGCAGGGTGTGAAGTGCTGTACCTACCACCTTATTCTCCAGACCTGAATCAGATTGAAAAATGTTGGTCTTGGTTAAAAAGTCGAATCCGCAAAAAACTTGAGCGGTTTGATTCTTTACGAGATGCCATTGAGGATGTCTTGCTTTTTGCGTCCTAACCTCCTTGGCGGTTGCTATACCAAGAAAAACCTCCCCGGGTTGAGTTAAGTTTTGTAACCTCTGCCCATAAATTTAATTGAATAACTATATAGTAATTAAGTAGTAAATTACCCTAGCTAAAAGTTGCAGAGGTTTTAACATGGCTGAATCTTTAAATCATACCACATTGCTGACATCCCCAATACCCCCGGATTCACGGCAACGGGCGCAGCAATTCATGGAGAAATTACAAGATGAAATTTGTACAGCCTTAGAGCAACTAGACGGGGAAGCACGCTTTCACCAAGACCACTGGGAGCGAACCGGAGGGGGAGAAGGGCGGACTCGCGTCATTAGCAAAGGGCGGGTGTTTGAACAGGGCGGTGTTAACTTTTCTGCAGTTTGGGGAAATAGCCTACCACCGGCAATTTTAGCTCAACGCCCAGAAGCAGCCGGACATGAATTTTTTGCCACTGGTACCTCAATGGTATTACATCCTCGTAATCCTTACGTACCAACGGTACACCTCAACTACCGTTACTTTGAGGCTGGGCCAATTTGGTGGTTTGGCGGTGGAGCAGATTTAACACCATATTATGCCTTTACTGAGGATGCTGTTCACTTCCATCAAACACACAAAAATGCTTGTGATGCCCATCATCCACAATATTATCCCGTGTTCAAACGCTGGTGTGATGAATACTTCTACCTGCAACATCGTCAAGAACAACGGGGTATTGGTGGTATTTTTTTTGACTATCAAGATGCTAGTGGCAAGCTTTACGTAGGTTCTCAAGCAGATACTCCCGCAGCAGTTTACAGTCAACAAGTAGGGAATGTCTCCCGTGATTGGGAAGATATCTTTGCTTTGGTGCAGGATTGCGGTCAAGCATTTTTACCGGCTTATTTGCCTATTGTACAGCGGCGCCAGGGGATGGAGTATGGCGATCGCCAAAGGCAGTTTCAACTATACCGACGGGGGCGCTATATCGAGTTTAACTTAGTCTACGACAGGGGAACAGTTTTTGGGTTGCAAACCAATGGCAGAACCGAATCAATTTTGATGTCGCTACCACCTCTAGCACGGTGGGAATATTGCTACCAGCCAGAACCAGGTACACCAGAAGCACAACTGACGGAAATCTTTCTCCAGCCCCAAGACTGGATAAATGGGAGTTATGCCCAGAAATAACAAGATTGTGGAGCAATGTGGTTGTTGAGGAAGTATTTAGTGAAATTTAATTTATTACCAACTGTACCGGGTAAACCCCAGGCTATGGCTCTTGATTGGGGAGCAGTGGTGGTTTTTGCTACTGTTCACGCCCTAGCATTACTGGCTCCCTGGTTCTTCTCTTGGACTGCATTAAGCATAACTCTATTTCTCCATTGGCTATTTGGCAGTATTGGAGTCTGCCTAGGCTATCATCGGCTATTAAGCCATCGCAGCTTCAAAGTTCCCCGGTGGTTAGAGTATGCGATCGCGGTTTTAGGTGCATTATCCTTACAAGGTGGGCCAATCTTTTGGGTAGCTGGACATCGTTTGCATCATGGGTACACCGAAGATCCAGATCAAGATCCCTACTCCGCCAGCAGAGGTTTTTGGTGGAGTCATATTCTGTGGATTTTTTATCCCCGTCCAGAATTCTTTGACTATGAGCGCTATGGGCGATTTGCTCCCGACCTGGCACGAAACCCCTTTTACCGTTGGCTCAATCGCTACTTTATCTTATTGCAAATTCCCCTAGCCTTATTGCTCTATGTTCTAGGTGGTTGGTCATTTGTGATCTATGGCGTATTCTTAAGGACTGTGATTCTGTGGCATACAACTTGGTTGATCAACTCAGTTACTCATATGTGGGGATATCGGACTTTTCCCAGCGAAGATAACTCTTGTAATCTCTGGTGGGCGGCGATTCTCACCTATGGCGAGGGGTGGCATAATAATCACCATGCTTATCCTCACGTAGCCAAATGTGGTTGGCGGTGGTGGGAAATTGACCTTACCTGGTGGGCGATTAAGTTCTTAAAAACTGTGGGTTTAGCGACAAATGTCAACTTACCACCAACCCAGGTAATTGAAAGCAAAAACTGGTAGATTTTATCCGAATCCAGATATACTCAGATACACTAGTGGCGGGCAAGATGCCCGCACCACAAAAGTTGTATACTTTATTAAAGATTTCACTACCTAATATACTTACAATTGGCTATTTATTTCAAATTATTAAATTATTGTTTATGGATATAGAGGAAATTCTCAAAAGTTACGCCGAGGGAAACAGAAACTTTCAAAGACAAAATTTACAAGAAGCGGAATTGACAAACGTCAACCTCACAGGGGCTGATTTTAGCTATGCTGACTTACGTCAAACCCGACTAGGTAAAACTAATCTCAGCCACAGCTGCTTACAGTCTGCAGACCTAAGTGAGTCTATCCTTTGGGGTATAGATTTGAGTGAAGCTGACTTACATAGTGCTATCCTGCGAGAAGCTGACTTAACCGGTGCAAAACTGGTGAAAACACGTTTAGAAGCAACTAACTTAATTAAAGCTAGTTTATCTGGTGCTAACTTACATGGTGCAAACTTGTCTGGTTCTTTGCTCTTACAAGCAGACCTACGCCCCAGTAGCAACCAGCGTACAGATTTGGGATATGCGGTTTTAAGAGGAGCAAATTTAAGTTATGCTGACCTCAGAGGTATTTCCTTACATCACGCTAACTTAGATTTGGCAAAGTTATGCCGCGCCAATCTGGGTAAGATCATACAGTGGGGTAACTTGGCGGTGGATTTAAGTGAGACTAGTTTACAAGGTGCTGACCTAAGCTATGCCAATCTAGATAGTGCCATTTTGCGAGGTGCAAATTTACAAGGTGCGGATTTAACAGGGGCGATTTTAATAAATGCTGACCTAGGGGGTGCTATCATGCCTGATGGTACAGTTCACGATTAAACAGGACATCTTGCCAAATTACCTGTTACTAAAAAAGCTCAGGTCTGTACTTTCGCCAATAGTAAAAATTGCACTCATTGTTATCATTAATCTTACTCCATAATTCTAAATCAGGTGAATTTTGCCAAATAATTGAACTAGGATTAACAGCAATAATCCAACCAGCTTTTTGCACTCGCACACACAAATCTGTAGTTTTCAAGTTGAGAGCAAAATCTTTATATATTCCAAGATGCTGCATAACTTGATATGGTAACAGTAGAGATTTGGCAGCACAATATTCTACCTGAATATAGGGTTTATTGTGTAGTAATTCTTCGCCTAAGATATTATTGGACTTGGGACGATTGGTTGATGATTGTAGGTAATTACTATTAATCAAGTTACCAAGTTCTTGAATAGTTTTAGGTTCTTTGCGCTCATAAACCTGAGAACAAACTAAACCAACTTCCCGATGATCTTGTAAAGTTGTGATCAGGGTACTCAGAGCCAAAGGGTCGAGACATACATCACCGTCAAGTAGCCAGATATAATCGTATTTGAGCTTACTGACAAATTGCAAACCATAATATAAGCCGTCATCATTAGCTAATTTTTGTTCTGGTTGCAGAAATGTAATGGGAGCAAAGTCAAATTTTTGTAAATAAGCTTGACTAACTGCATCTAAAGTATTCCCTACAATGTAGATATGAATTTTTGTCTGATATAATTTCTGTTTGCGAATATCTTCCAGAATTGAAGACAGAGAGTCTAAATTATAATCAGCCTGAATAATAATTGCCACCTTCATAATATTCTGATGATAAATATGGGCTTGTACCTGTGGTTGAGCTAAAAATCCTGCTAAATAAGATTTCACTTTTACCAATCTCCACAACGCCTATTTGATATTTGGGAATTTTCAATGGACTAATGAACTAAAAATATGCATTTTCTGGACTTACGTAAATGACTTATAGGTATGGTGAGTGAGACTGTATAAATTGTGTAAATCAAGTAAAGCACCAGACAGTTACGTAAAATCTAACTTGAAAAATGCACAATAAAATAGTACATAGCTCAAGAATGTAACTTTTTTGTTTTTCTTTACTCTTCTATCTAAAGGATGAAGACTAGCAACCAATTAAGGCAGAGTAGGTAAAATATATAACCTGAAGTTTTCTAGGATATGATGGCAGTGAGGCTTTTTTTCAACTAGGCATATGAGCAGACTACAATCGCACTGCAAAGATATGCGAAAATAATCTCACCGAAAATAATACTTTGCGCCTTTGCGCCTTTGGGTGAAACAATTATCAAATATGGCGATCGCGATCGATTTTGGTACAAGCAACACAGTTATAGCCCGTTGGAACCCGGTGACCCAGGAGCCGGAAACCCTGATCATACCGGGTTTATCAACTCAGCAAGGCTTCAACCCCCCAGTAATTCCCAGCCTAGTATACATAGAACAAGCACAACAGGGTAAAGTATTAGTAGGGCAAGAAGTACGGGATCGTGGTTTTGATCTCAAGAACGAAACCAGATGCTTCCGTAGCTTCAAGCGGGGAATTGGTGCGGATATTCAAGGTTTCCTCCCAGAAATAGATGGGGAGAGGATTACCTTTGAGCAAGTAGGACAATTATTCCTGAATAAATTAATTGCACAACTAGCAC
Source organism: Anabaenopsis elenkinii CCIBt3563 (assembly GCF_015245355.1). Taxonomy (GTDB): domain Bacteria; phylum Cyanobacteriota; class Cyanobacteriia; order Cyanobacteriales; family Nostocaceae; genus Anabaenopsis; species Anabaenopsis elenkinii. The sequence goes on from NZ_CP063311.1 coordinate 2,226,069, forward strand.
CCATAGAAGGGGGGTTAGATTCTCTAGTGTTAACAGTACCAGTAGACAGCTTTGAAGCTTATCGTTACTGGTTAGGGCAAGTTTGTCAAGCCCTACCGGTGGAAAGGGTACAGATGTTAGACGAACCCACAGCCGCCGCCTTGGGTTATGATTTAGTAGATCGAGAAATTCTCTTAGTAGTTGACTTTGGCGGTGGTACATTAGACTTGTCTTTAGTGCGCTTAGATCAAAGTCTGCAAACCAAAAAGCCTGTAGGATTCCTGTTGAAATGGGGTAATAAATCTTTGGGGGAAAATTCCCGCCAAAAACCTAAAACAGCCCGTGTACTAGCCAAAGCAGGGCAAAATCTGGGGGGTAGTGATATAGATAATTGGTTAGTAGATTACTTTGCCAAAACTCAGGGACTAGCGGTAACTCCTTTAACCACAAGATTAGCCGAGCGGGTAAAAATTCAGCTATCAACCCAAAACCAAGCCAGTGAAGTTTATTTTGACGATGAGAACTTAGAAAGCTATGAATTGGGATTAAACCGGGAAATGTTCGACAATATCCTGCAAGAAAGGGGATTTTTTGCCCAATTAGATCAGTCAATGACCAGTTTATTACAACAAGCGCGACGACAGGGCATAGAAGTTACAGATATTAACGCCGTGTTGTTAGTGGGTGGGACTGTGCAATTACCCGCAGTGCAGACATGGGTAAAACAGTATTTTCCTGGGGAAAAAATCCGCTGTGAGCGTCCCTTTGAAGCGATCGCTCAAGGTGCGTTACAGTTAGCCCAGGGGATGGAAATCAAAGACTTTCTCTATCATAGTTATGGTGTCCGCTATTGGGACAGCCGCCAACGCCGTCATAATTGGCATTCTATTATTAAATCTGGACAGGCGTACCCCATGAGTGAGTCGGTAGAATTAGTTTTGGGCGCTTCTGTGGAAAATCAACCCAGCATTGAATTAATTATTGGGGAATTGGGTTCTCAGACAGGTAGTACGGAGGTTTATTTTGACGGCGATCGCTTGATTACTCGCCGTTTAGAAGCGGGTGTCACCAGTGTTAAACCCCTCAATGATCAAGCTGGTGCGAGAACCATCGCCCAACTGACACCACCGGGATATCCGGGAAGCGATCGCATTAAGGTTTTGTTTCAAGTAGATGAACAACGTTTTTTACGAATCACAGTGGAGGATTTGTTAACTAATGACACCCTGTTAGAAAATCAACTTGTAGCCCAACTCAGTTAGTTGAAAGTCAAAATCCCCTGGTCTGCGTCCAAAGTTGCTAAGACACCCACAGGTAAGGCCCCATTGGGACTTTCATGACCGAATGGTAAATCAGATACAATAGGAATACCCAAATCACCCAGGCGATCGCGGAGAACTTCTTCTACACTAAAGCTAGGTATACCTGGGGTTGCTTGACATTGAGTAAAGCTTCCCAAGGCCAGACCACGAACTTTGGACAACAGACCACTTAAACGCCACTGGGTGAGCATACGGTCAATGCGATAGGGTGCTTCGGCGACATCCTCCCATGCTAAAATCACACCATCTAACTTCGGGAGCAAAGGTGTAGCTAAAAGATGAGTAGCAACCGTAAGATTACCTGGTAGTAACAGACCAGTGGCGATTCCACCACCCCAAGGACAACCTTTGAGGGGAGGAATAGGACGACCTTCGACAACATCGAATAATCGCCCAATTGACCAATCTGTTTCATTTCCTAAAGTCGTGAGCACAGGAGCATGAAGACTGGAAATACCTGCTGTGTACAAACTCCATAGCAAAGCTGTAACATCAGAAAATCCTATGAGCCATTTTGGTGGTCTACCGTTGAGATTCCAAGTCCAATTTTCCAAAATCCTGGTGCTACCAAATCCGCCCCTGGTGCAGAGGATACCACGACAAGCTGGATCTTCCCAGGCTTGGGTGAGCTGTTGGCGACGAATTGTATCTGTTTGTGCTAAATATCCCCATTTATCAGCTAAATTGGCGACAATTTCCACTTGATAACCACGCGATCGCCAAATTTCTACACCCCTTGACAATGCTGGAAATTCTCGCAACGCACCACTAGGAGCAATCACCTTTAATAAGTCACCAGGTTTGAGGGGTGGGGGTAATATCTGAGACTGCATCATTAAAACCCTTGTTAATTGATGATTTTAGTTAATGTTGAATTAACACTGCATTGTATCGGTGTAAGGTTAACAAAGGCCGCGGTGGATACCCACGCCAAAAGATTTATGATGTGCAAAAGTGGTCTCATCCCAGACTATACTTAGTTGCAACCAACAAAACCTATGATCAACTTGAGGTCAACTCTGTTCTTATTTGCATTCATGGGAAGTCTGGCCTGGACATCCCAGGTAAGCGCCCTTGTCCCCAGTCAACTGACTGTGGTAGTTAATGGACTGCGAAACACACAAGGACAGGTGTGTGTGACCATATTTGCTAATAGTAAAGGATTTCCTAATAATCATGATGGCGTACTCAAAAGTAAGTGTAATCAGATTGCTGGCACATCCTCAACAATTACTTTTGATAACTTACAAGCTGGTACTTATGCTGTAGCTGTTATCCATGATCAGAATCAAGATCAAATCCTGAATCTGAATTACTTGGGTATCCCCACCGAAGGCTTTGGCTTTTCCAGAAACCCAAAAGTGCGCACCAGTGCTCCTAAATTCCAAGATGCTGCTTTTTTCTTAGCAGGGCCAAATACAGTTATCCAAGTTACCATGAAATATTTTTGAGTTTTATTTTTAATTGGAAATTTAGGCTGGGTTAGCAGTTAGTTAATGAAGGCTTGCGAGTTACGGCGCTGTGGAAAATCTTCTATGATTATTATTAATTGTTTGGGCTGTTCTTCACCTTCCATGAATAGATGTTTCTAACACTGGTGATTGCTGTGTAGCTTCTTGTGACACAGTTACCTTGTGATTTTCACCGCGCCAGTTATCCCTTTGGTTAATTAGATAAATGCTGACTAAAGTTAGTCCTACTCCCACCCACTGTAAGGGGGTCAGAACTTCCATGAGGATGAGACGACCAAATAGGAGGGCAAAAACCGGAGTGAGAAAGGTCAGAGAACTTAGACTAGTCAGACTACCGCTAGAAGCAAAGTAGAAAAATAATCCATAGGCGATCGCACTCCCAAAAATTGTAGTATAAGCCAAAGCCATCCATTCAGATATGCTCAGATGCTGCCACTGCTGAGATTCTACTACAGATGAAACAGCCCATAAGGGCAGCCCCCCCAAAATCATGTGCCATCCCGTGGCCATGATCGGGTCAGCATATCTACAGACAAATCGAATCATCACCGTTCCCACAGCCATTGAGAGGGCGGCTAACAGCATTAACCATTCACCACTACTAAATACATCTTGCCAATTGTCAATAGTTACATGGCTATTGGGATCAAAAAACTGAACAATCCATTCAGGGGGTAAACCAATTAAACCAATGCCTATAACTCCGAATCCTAACCCCAGCCATCCCCACAAACCAATGTGTTCTTGGAAGAGCCACAAGGACAACATAGCCACCGCTAAGGGTTGGGAGTCAATCATTACTGACCCTAACCCCGCATTAGTTCTCACTAGTCCTTGTGCCAAAAAGCCTTGAAATAATGCCCCATCTACCAAGGCAAATAAAATAATCCACAGCCATGCTGACCAACCCCTGGGCTGGGGTTTACCCATAATTGTTGCTGTAATTAAAATTAACACCCCTGCTGGTAGCAATCGTACACCTGCCATAAATAGGGGTGTAGTGTCGCCTATGACTCCTTTCATAGCTACCATTGCCGTTCCCCACAGGAAAAACGGGGCGATTAAGAGTAAGGACGCGGGAGAAAATTTAGATGCACTGGGTTTCAGTTGCATGGGTTTGTTGATGCCTATATTTTACAAATCTTAAAATTATTGCTTTACCCGATTTTACACCAATTATGTAGTTTCTGTTGCCGTAGCATTAACCAGAAAAATCTCACCCTGGGGGGTGAGATTTTTCTGCCATTAATTAACTATTGACATAAATTAGGAAATTATTTCCTCAGATAGATACTTTTGAAAAGTACTTATTTAATATTTTATATTTCCTGAATACAGGATATTGAACTGTAAATATTTAGTCCATAATCAACAAGAAATATATAAATTATATATGCAACTTTGTGGTTTATAAGTTGTATTAATTCCCCTTGACTCATGCTAGGATTATTCCTATTATTTCTTCATAGCTGATCATCGGGCTAATCAAGCCAGATATTCCCAGCTAATCCGAGCTAGTCCATCAAGGAAACATTGAAATTTGTAGAGTTCTTCATGAATAAATTTATTATCGGTTTGTTCACTGTAAGTGCGATCGCTTTTGGTTCTACTGGTGCTAATGCTCAAACTGGAGACAGTAATAATGCTCAAATAATTCATCAGACGAATATTACCCATGGAAATCACAACGTGAGTGTAAATAGAGCTAATCAAATTCATCAAAATTTCGCTGGTGATGTTGGTAGTTATGGTAGCAGTGCTAGCGGTCAAGTCATCCATCAGATATGTCAGACCCACGGTATCAGTAATGTGTGTATTAATAGCGCTTCTCAACAGAACAAAAAAATTAACCAAGGGATACACCGACCTAATTATCAACCGAAAATTTATCACCAGAAAAGACACCATTGATGATTATAAATAACTAGCAACCATCCCCAATTTATTGAAGTAAAATTTATTGGCAGCTTCTAAAATTAATAGGGTAAAGGTGATAGCCACACTATACTTTACCCTAGCTTTTGCTGATAGCTAACGCTTGCTTCAGCCATACTTGATGGGGATATCCTATGCAGATTTACAAATTTTCCTCACTGCTAATTTCTGTCAGCTTATTTCTCCCTGTTGTTACTCAAATAGGTGAAATAGATATGCAAATAGGGAGGATGAGAATTCGTCAATATTTCCCGGGAAATGTGGAAAGATTTTCAGATTTACCGGGAAGTGCAAAGCTCCATACTCCTGAGACTGAAATCTATATGAATGGAAATTTTGATATTGATGATGTCAACAGTTTCTTGAGAAATACCTGTCAAAAATCAGGTCGTATTCTTACCCAAGAAAGCAGACAAGTGAGCAGGGATGGTAGATACAGACATCACAGTAGTACAGTATCAGTCCTTTGTCATTAATGTAAAAATCCGGGGGAACTTAGATGAAACATCAAGACTTATATCTTGGTTTATTATCTTTTGGTGTCTGTTTAACAGTTGCTAGTTTTGCTACCAGCGCTGCATTTGCACAGTGTGTTATATCTCATGTTGGTGTTCAACTTAATATGTCTCCAACTCCGGCGACACAAACTTCTAATGTGCAAATGTACAGTCCAGTATCTTGTACAGGAAATACTAGTTCTTCCACAGCAGTACAAGTAAATACCGGTAATCATAGTCATGTTAAACAGCATCAAGAGGTATTCCACGAAATCAGGAGTAATGAAGGTAATACTACTGCTGTGAATGGTCCAACTATTAAAAATAGCGTAGTTGTTCCTGTGAATGTAAAAACACCCAAGAATTTTTCTCCCTAAAAACAGTTATTGAAAAATGGGTTTAAAACCCCGTTGTTCTATGACGGCTTTTCTAGGAAAAACTTGACTAAAAAACAACAAAAAGCTAAAGTGAAATAGTCGGCATGGGGCATCGGCACGACCTAAAATGGACAGGGAGTGACTGTAAGACTGTTTCGGCAGCGAGTTACTGTGAACTGTCAAGAATCATCGACCTTCAAGGTCGGTGAGTATGTCAATGAGTAGGGGTAAACTAGTATTTAACTCCTAGTTAATCATAACTAAAGCCTTTGTGTGTGTTTAATGAAGCACACACTAATTTATTGCCTATTCCCTATTTCCTGTATGACTGTTAAATAGCTGAGGCGATACAGCACTTTTGAAGTAAATAAAGTACACACCTTAATATCATAAATCTTGTGGGGTGGGCATCCTGCCCGCCCTTTTGTACCTCACTCAGATGAAATGTGCTATATTTCACTTATTTTTAAAACTTAGTGATAAATAAATTCAATTGGAAGTAGTAGAGCAGCCCTGATTATAAGTAGAATATAGTATTTTTAACCGTTTGATTAGAGTGCAGTTATTTTACCTCAAGGTCTGCATCAAGTTGTTGAGAATATTCTTCATCTGTACCCAGTTCACAACGTTCTACAAAATCTCGATTCATCTTTGGTAAAACTTCGTTATTCCTCTCAGGTTCTGTATAGAACTGTCGATTGTATTCTTGCATTTCAGCTTCCAGATAAGCGATCACTTCTTCTAAGTTTGGTCTACTTCTATCCATAACCACAAGTCTCATTGAAGGGTGTTCAGAATGGTCAATTTACTCAGTATTGTTGATGCATCCCCACTCAGTTACGGTAGTTCATCTTTACCCCTGTGACAAAGTGATTGTCAAATTTAGGGATTGACTGGCATATTATTAAATATGCATAAATTTATGGTGATACCCTGATAATTTTACCGGTCTCCCACAGATGAGGGGGAGGAACTGAGACTGATATCTGAGTGCAATATCCCTGATTAAATGATCAACTTCCACCAGATGAAACATTGATTTTCTGGTGTTCCCTGAGATGGATTGGTAGGTGCGTTAAATCAGTTTAACGCACAAAAATATCTTCTGTAAACTATATCCTGGAAAAACGTGACCTTTGTAAGATAGGTACTAATTTGAGGTTAAACTCATCTTCAAAAACTGGTTTTTTATAATCTATACTCCACAGTTCTAAGGAACAGTCATCATCTGATTGAGCAGGAAAGAGTAATATTTGCAACTCTTGTTGAGGGTGATTATACTCACAGTATACCCGAGCGATCGCGCCGATTTGCCGCCTATCTAGTGCAACGGCTATTCTCAGGAGGGCGCTTAATTGGTTGACAATTTGGCGATGCTGTTTACTGACCAAGTTACGGTAATTGTCATGTTTTTTCTTTGGGGGGGATTTGCGGTGGTAGCGGGCTAAATTAGCAATGATTTCAATTTCGGTTTCAGTGTAGCCGAGCAGTTCACTATTACGAATCAGATAATAGGAATGTTTGTGATGGGAGGAATGGCTGATATAATGGCCACAATTATGTAATAAAGCCGCAGCCCATAATAATTGTCGCTCTGCGGCTCCCCAATTGTGTAACTTGCCTTGGGTTTGGTCAAATAAACTTAAGGCAAATAGGGCCACGCGATCGCTGTGTTCTAAATTGATCTGATACTTGTCGGCGTGTTTAAGAACACTCCGCTGGCGCACGGAACTTTGATAGCGCAGTTTATCTGCAATCAAACCGTGGGATAGCATCCAATCGACAATTACCCCCTCTCTCAGGGCGCGTCCGCACAATGTGACTGAATCTACACCCAACAGAGTCATGGCTTCCTGTAAGATTACAGCCCCAGCCAAGATCACTTCTGATCGCTTATCTGGCATACCGGGTATAATAGATATTTCTGAGTTAGTCATTTTTCGTAAACGATTTACCCAGACCCGCAAATCCTTGAGACTTAATTCGTAACCATTGAGAGTAGAGGGAAGAATACCTAATTTTTCCCGTGCGTGAATCATGGCCAGGGTTTCAATGGTTCCGGAGGTTCCCACTAACCGGGGAGATTCCCCGGGGTGGATATTTGCTAGTATATCCTCCACGGAACGTTCTAAAATTCCCCGTGTATAGGCTTGGAGATACTGAAACTGGACATCGCTGATGGGTTGGGTGGTAATCAGCTCACTGGTCAGTCGCACTGCGCCGACTTTTGTACTGGTGAGGCTGCGGGCTTCTTGGCTATCGGCTAAAATTAATTCTGTAGAACCACCACCAATATCAATAATGATGTGAGGTTGGTGATCAAATTCCAGTCCTGAAAGTACGCCCAAGTAGATGCGACGGGCTTCTTCTTGACCAGAAATCAAGTCAACGCTTAAGCCTAATTCTTCTTGAATCTGGTGTAAAAAGTCTTTACCATTGGGAGCTTCCCGCACAGCGCTCGTGGCTACAGCTATGATTGTTTCAGCATGGGCGGTTTTAGCGACTTCCTGAAAGCGTCTGAGGGCGGTAATGGCCTTGTCAATGTTTTCTGGTTTGAGTTCTCCAGTGGTCAGGTCGCGATTACCCAGTCTGACGGTTTCTTTTTCTTTGGCAATAATGGTGAAAGCTGGTAAGGTGGGGTCAATCTTTACTACTACCATATGTAGAGAATTTGTTCCCATGTCAATGGCAGCAATAATCCGGTTTTGCTTAACTGGTTCAGTAGTAAGACTTTCCCAGCTAGCTGAAACTAAATTCAGCATCTAGTTTTCTCTCTTTGAAGGACTAAAAATGGTGCGTTACAGTTCAATCAATAATATCTTCTTAATCTGAACTGTCTGCAAAGCCTATCTGAGCTAAGAATGTTTACGGTTGTTACTCGCAGGTTCTACTTCTATAAATATCAAATAACGTTATTCTATAGATGTAAGTGCGATTCGTTCTTCCTAAATGAGTAGAAATGCTCAGGGACGGAAGGTAAGGCTGGTGAAAACCAGATTCTTACAACTGCGTGTTCATGTAGGTGTGAATCCTACCCCCTAGGTGCAAGGGTGACAGCATCTCCCTTACGGTAGCGACTAGCCATCAATCCGTAAAGCAGGGAGAAAAGGCGTTCTTACTGGTAGCCTAACCCGGTACACGCCAAGCAAAGTACCCACGAGGAAGATATCCCAAGATGTGTCCGAAGCGTCGTAAATAGATAACCAAGCCAAATAAGGCTGACAGGCTGGAACCAAAAGGTAAAGGATAAGGAAACGGCTATTTTATGTTAGACCGTTACGCACTTCCGATAAACCCGGCGTATAGCATCACTCTAAAGGTACATAGAATGGACACACGGAACGAAGTAACCCCTTGTTAGCTCTTTTAGAAGCTCGAGTCTAAAAGTAGGTGCTAACCGGATGCTACAAGTGGGAAAGATTGAGTCAAAAGCGAACGCTTAGGGTAATGCCTAAGATATGCCGACAGACTCACGGTGATATGGATGATAAAGTCGCAGTAGGAATTATGTCTAAAACGAGTGTAAAGACTACGGTAGAATGGAACACGATGAACTGGAAACAGTTAGAACGTCGTGTTTACAAAATCCAAAAACGAATTTATCAAGCCTCAGCCCGTGGTGATGTCAAGGTTGTTCGTGGACTCCAAAAGGTGCTGATGAAATCCTGGTCTGCCAAAGCTCTGGCAACACGTAGGGTAACTCAAGATAACCAAGGAAAGAAAACCGCCGGAATTGATGGAGTGAAAGCTTTATCACCCAGCGAAAGAATGGAATTGGTAGAAGAGTTAAATCTAGGGTCTAAACCCAAACCAACTAGAAGAGTCTGGATAGACAAACCTGGAAAGGATGAGAAAAGACCACTAGGAATACCCACTATGTATGATAGGGCATTACAAGCACTTGTCAAACTGGCATTAGAGCCAGAATGGGAAGCTAAGTTTGAGCCTAACTCATATGGATTCAGACCAGGACGCTCATGTCATGATGCCATAGGAGCAATATTCAGTTCCATCAGATTCAAACCAAAATTTGTATTAGATGCTGATATTGCTAAATGTTTTGACAAGATTAATCATCAAGCATTGCTAAAGAAACTGAACACCTACCCTAAACTACGCCGACAAATTAAGGCATGGTTAAAAGCAGGGGTGGTTGATAGCAAAGTCTTATTCCCGACAGAAGATGGCACACCACAAGGTGGTGTTATATCTCCTCTGTTGGCAAATATAGCCCTACACGGGATGGAAGAAATTCTCAAAGAATATGCTTCAAAATTACCGGGTAAAGGTAGTAAAGTGAGTAAGGCTCAAGCAATATCAATCATTAGATATGCAGATGATTTCGTCATCTTGCATGAAAATCTAACAGTTATTGAACAATGCAGAGAAATCTTAGTTAAATGGTTAAGTGAAATGGGATTGGAATTAAAACCAAGTAAGACCAGATTGGCACATACCTTGTATGAAAACCAATCTGAGAAACCAGGATTTGACTTCCTTGGCTTCAATGTAAGGCAACACTTAGTTGGTAAATACAACTCAGGTATTACCTCACATGGTAAAATACTAGGATTTAAAACCATCATCACCCCATCCATGAAATCTGTCAAGAACCATTACGAAAAGATTTCTAGCATCATTAAAAGAGACTTACCATCACCACAACTGGCATTGATAAGTCGTCTTAACCCCATAATCAGGGGCTGGTGTAATTACTACTCATCAGTAGTAAGTAAAAAAGTCTTTAGTAAGATTTTTAGTCAGGTTTATCAACGACTCTACAGATGGGCAAAGCGCCGACACCCCAACAAATCCGTCAAATGGATAGCCAAAAAATACTGGCATACAATCGGAAACTACAACTGGGAGTTTGCAGCAAAGACGGATGATAAGTTCATCAAACTGTATAGACACCCAGAAACTCCTATTGTACGTCACGTCAAGGTTAAAGGCAACGCCTCACCATTTGATGGTGATTGGGTGTACTGGAGTTCAAGAATGACAAACCATCCCGAAGCCGACAAAAGAGTAGCAACTCTACTTAAAAGGCAAAAGGGTAAATGTCCAGAATGTGGGCTTTACTTTAGGGAAGGTGATGTAATGGAAGTAGACCACATCTTACCCATCTCCAAAGGTGGAAAAGATGAACATAAGAACCTACAATTATTACACAGACATTGCCATGACAAGAAGACAGCCACTGATGGAAGTCTTGTAGGTATTCATGACAAGAACCATATCACTGAGGAGCCGTATGAAGCGAAAGTTTCACGTACGGTTTTGTAGACGAGTCGGTTGGGTGACTGACCGGCTTAGTTTAATAGATGTGTGAATTCATCTGTCTGAAGTTATGTTTTGATTACTATGCTCAATCCTTACGATCGCAAACAGGAACCTGTATGGCTGACTATTATCCGCCTTTTGCGCTGGGATAAACCAGAAGGGCGCTTAATTTTAATGATTCCGGCTTTGTGGGCTGTATTTTTAGCCGCATCAGGAAAACCCCCTTTACCCTTGGTCGGGGTGATTATTTTGGGTACTCTAGCCACAAGTGCAGCTGGTTGTGTAGTGAACGATTTGTGGGATAGGAATATTGACCCACAGGTGCACAGAACACGCCAGCGCCCCTTGGCTTCCCGGGCTTTGTCTGTTAAAGTCGGGGTTGTGGTGGCTGTTGTTGCTTTAGGATGTGCTGCGGGACTAGCTTTTTATCTTAACTCCTTGAGTTTCTGGTTGTCTGTAGCTGCTGTACCTGTAATTGTGCTTTATCCGGGTGCAAAGCGGGTATTCCCCATCCCCCAATTAGTTCTCTCCATTGCTTGGGGTTTTGCGGTTTTGATTAGTTGGAGTGCTGTAACTGCAAGTGTTTCTTTACCCACTTGGCTACTCTGGGGCGCTACTATATTCTGGACTTTGGGATTTGATACTATTTACGCTATGAGCGATCGCGAAGATGATCAGCGGATTGGAGTCAATTCTAGCGCTTTATTTTTTGGTAATTATGCCCCTCTAGCTATTGGTGTTTTCTTTGCTCTGACAGTTATCTTACTGTTATATCTAGGTGTATTAACACAGTTGGGTCTTTTATTTTGGATGAGTCTAGTTATTGCTACCATGGCTTGGATTTGGCAATATTTCCGTTTAATCCAGGATAACCTACCCAATTGTGTCTATGGTCAGATGTTCCGCGAAAATGTCTGGATTGGTTTTATTTTACTTGGGGGAATGATTGGCGGTTCTCTCCTCAAATGAATGTGGTTAAATTTATGATACATCTACATTCTCCTAGATTGACTTAGGAAAATGTTTGATTGTATACTTACCCTTGTACAAGGCTGCCGCCAATGGGGACTATACAACCTTAAAAATGCAACAATAATCACGTGACATACCCACAAAATAACTCGGGGGTACGAATTTTCTTGAGTGGCTGCATAATTACACGGTGAAATTGTCTCTGGTGAGCAGAAAGTTAAAGGGTGTTTTTGAGGTGAGGAGTATTCAAAATGAGTAGACTGACAGTAAAATCTGCTGCGGTTTTGGCCTTTGCTGCTGTGGGAATGGGGGTATGCACAAGTCAAGGAGTATTGGCTCAAGAAGTAATTGCTACATCTCAACTACCTGAAATAAATTCTGTAGAAGGAGCCTTTTCTCACAGCGCTACTGATTTACAACCCATAGCGCAAACACCTATTGATTTAAATCAATTCTGTAGGGATTTTCCCCTCAACTCTCGCTGTAGTCAAATTACTCCCCCTGCTGTCACACCTAGTCCCAGTGCTCCCACAGAAGTTAGACCGACAGAACAAACCAACCAAACCCCTGGAGGTAACAGGAGTGGTTGGGCAATTACTCCAGAAATTGGTACTTTAGGTATAGGAGCATCTGTCACCAGGTCAATAACTCCTAATTTTAATGCCAGGGTGGGGATAAATGCTTTTGGTGTAGGGGCTGATATCACAGCAACTGATGTCACCTATGAAGCTGATCTGAGCTTGTCAAATATTTCTACTCTAATTGACTACCACCCCGCGAAAAATTCTGGCTTTCGTCTGACTGGGGGGTTGATATTTCAAGATAATAGTCTCAAGGGGACTGGGAGACCAACGAATAACACTATTACAGTTGGTGGAGAGACTTATACTGTTAATGTTTTAGAATCAGTTGATGCTGAACTTACCTTCGCCAATAGTGTCGCCCCTTATTTAGGACTTGGTTGGGGAAATGCGGTTCAACAAGGTAGAGGTTTCGGGTTTTCTTTTAATTTGGGTGTGATGTTCAGCGGTTCACCCAAAATAGGTGTTACACCTACTTTCGGTCCTGATGCTACTCCAGATATTCAGAATGATATCAATAACAGCATTGAGCAAGAAAGAAGGGATTTAGAAAGTGATCTAGATTGGTTAAAAATATATCCTGTGCTTTCTTTGGGTATATCTTACCAATTTTAAGTAACTCAACAGTTATCGGGGGTGCGTTACCAAGAATAGGTTTGACGCACCTTAATTAAATGGCTGCTGATATATATTTGTTAACTTATCAACTTACTCGCCTGCGCACACCTTTTCCATTATCTATATAATACCTTGTCAACCTCTCCCAAGTCAAGGATTTTTCCTAAATTTATGGGGCGATGGGAGTTAGGTAAACTGTTCAATAATTCCCCCACCTAAAACTTGATCGTTGTCGTACCACACCGCAGCTTGTCCGGGGGTGATGCTGAATTGGGGTTGATCAAATACTAAACGTACACGGGAGTTTTCTAGGGGAATGACTGTGACGGGGGTGGGGGTGGAACGATAACGAACTTGTACCTGGGCGCGAATGGGTGTGGAGGGTGGGGCGATGGAAACCCAATTGACTCGACTGACTGTGCATTCTGGTTGAGTGATCTGGGTGCGATCGCCGACTATAACTTTATTATTGACTGCATCTAATGAAATCACATAAAGGGGTTCTGGTGCGGCGATTCCCAGACCTTTGCGCTGACCAATGGTGTAGTGGTGGACACCTTGATGTTGTCCTAAAACTTTGCCGTTGGTATCGACAATATCTCCTGGTTTGGGTGCGAGATATTTATCCAAAAATGAGCGCATAGAGCCGTTGCTTTCTACCAAGCATAAATCTTGACTCTCCGGTTTATCAGCGGTGGTGAGTCCGTATTCTCCCGCAATACGGCGAGTATCTGTTTTTTGCAGTTCTCCTAGGGGAAACACTGTAGCGGCTAGTAACTCTTGAGATAAATCATAGAGGAAATATGACTGGTCTTTGTTGCGGTCTGCGGCTCTGAATAATTGGTAGCGACCGGTAACTGGATCATAGTTAATTTGGGCATAGTGACCGGTGGCAATGCGATCGCATTGTAACTGTTCCCGTGCATACTTGACCATAGGGCCAAACTTAACTGTTTTATTGCACTGAGAACAGGGTAGAGGGGTAATTCCGGCGCTGTAACCATTAACCAAGTAATCGACGATATTAGTTTGAAAGACATCACGAATATCAACCACCTCATGGCGGATACCCAATTGTTCACAGATATGAGCCGCGTCGATCATTCCTTCGGAGCAACATTGACCCTTACCCTTCATCAGCCACAGGGTCAAACCGATGACTTCATAACCTTGATGATGTAGAATAGCGGCGGCGGTGGAACTGTCCACACCACCAGAAAGACCAACGACGACTTTTTGCATATCAGTTAAATGTTCTTAATTATGGGTCTCACTCACAGTGAGCAAAATCTATATATTGTTGATTATGGGTAATTTAGCAGACATGAGCTAGGGAGCCAAATCATTATAGCACATATCTTGAAACCCTTACCAGACAAGCTGTACTCACAACTGAGGATTTCAAAGCCATGGAAGATAGACAAGGACAAATTGCACAAGTTGTCGTCACTGCTAGGGAAATGCGGGAAATAGAAGGGCGAATATTTGCAGCTGGTATGCCCGTAGCGGCTTTAATGGAAAAGGTAGGGGGGTTAATTACTGCGCGGGTGCGGGAGGTAGGGGGTTCCCGTGTGGGGGTGTTAGTCGGTCCGGGTCATAATGGCGGTGATGCTTTGGTTGTGGCGCGGGAGTTACACTGTCGTGGGTATGAGGTGTGGATATATTCGCCTTTTTCTCGGTTCAAGGAGTTAACTGGTCAACATTTACAATATGCTCAGAGTTTAGGTATCCCCTGTTATCAAGAAATTGAGGAATTACCACATTGTGATTTTGTGATTGATGGATTGTTTGGGTTTGGGTTAGAAAAACCAATTACTGATTCCCTGGCCTGGGCGATTAATCGCTTTAATCAATGGGAGCAGCCGATTTTGAGTATTGATATTCCTTCGGGTATACATACTGATACTGGTGAAGTTTTAGGCGCTGCTATTCGGGCGACTCAGACATTTTGTCTGGGTTTGTGGAAGTTGGCTTTTTTCCAAGACCAAGCTTTAGAATATATTGGCAAAGCTGAGTTAATTGATTTTGATATTCCTGGGGTGGATGTGCAAGCTGTTTTAGGGACTTTACCCGCAATTAAACGCATGACCCGAACTCAGGCTTTGTCAACTTTACCCTTACCACGTTCACCAGTTACCCATAAGTATCAAGCTGGTCATTTACTGCTGATTTGCGGTTCCCGTCGCTATGCAGGGGGAGCAATTTTAACGGCTCTGGGTGGACGTGCTAGTGGTGTGGGTATGCTTTCGGTGGCTGTACCGGAGTCTTTAAAGCCGCTGTTGGTGTCCCATTTACCGGAGGCTTTAATTATTGGCTGTCCAGAGACACAAACCGGAGCGATAGAGTATTTACAATTACCGGAAAAAACTGATTTAAGTTCCTTTAGTGCGATCGCCTGTGGTCCTGGTTTAACTTTAGATGCCACTGCCATTGTCCAGGAGGTGATGGCTAGCGATCGCCCCTTAGTTTTAGATGCAGACGGTTTAAATATTTTAGCACAGATGGGAACCATCCCCACATTACAAAAACGTCAAGGGGCGACGGTTCTTACACCCCACACCGGGGAATTTGTGCGTTTATTTCCCCATCTTCCCGACCCCAAGCAAGATAGAATTCAAGCAGTGCAAGCAGCGGCCGCAGCCAGTGGGGCGATCGTCTTATTAAAAGGTGCCAGAACTGCCATATCCCACCCCCAGGGGAGAATTTGGATTAATCCTAATAGTACCCCAGCTTTAGCCAGGGGTGGTAGTGGGGATGTTTTGACGGGGTTGATCGGGGGACTCTGGGCACAAACTGGGAGTAAAGGAATACCTGTAGAGGATATTGTGGCTACTGGGGCTTGGTGGCACGCTCAAGCCGGGATTTTAGCCGCCCAAGAGCGGACAGAACTAGGTGTAGATGCTTTTACCTTGACAGAATATCTGATGAAAGTTATTTCAGAATGGGTGACCTGAGATTCGAACTCAGAACCAGCGGATTAAGAGTCCGATGCTCTACCGTTGAGCTAGTCACCCATAGCATGGACTATTATATCATATTTTTGATAAATTGGCAAGCCTACTAACCAATGGGATGATTTCCCGGGTTGACAGCGTGAATTTGTTCACTCCCAGACTGGGGTCTACCTCGTTTGTAGCGAGCAGCTTCTGGTTTACCCCATCCTAGTTGTAGAATCATTTCCAAAAAGTGAGAATTTTCCCACTTCCATAAACTCGCCCATTCTGTGGTTTGGGCAATTCGCTCTACATCAGAGTGGTAAATTTGCTGGTGTTGTTTACCGTTGTTAAAGCTCAAGTATAAATCCATTCCTGCGGTTACTTCCTGCCAAAATTCCCATATAGAATTTTTATGGGATCTAATGATTTCTAGGTCGCTGTTGAGGGAAATTAATTCCGGGTCAACTTCGGGATAATGTAAACTTTTAGCTTTAACTGTGATTTCTCGCCAAACTATACCAGATACTTGATTTTCCCGTTGATATGCGTGAATGGCGGCTTTAAAATCTTGATAGGCGCTAAACTTTTGTAACCCATCAGTTTTGATAAACTGGTCAATGATAGGATTACCAGAAACCGTCACCTCTAGTTTAAGGCGTTTCCCTGAGAGACAGGCTTGACGTTCGTCAGCCAAGATTTTGATTAGTTCCTCGGTAGTATAAACCTTTGACATCAAAACACACTCTAGTAATCATTAGCCATTGGCTGTGAACTATGGACTAGGGATTTACTTAACTCCCATTTGGTGATCAATGGTAGATGTTTGAGGTTGACGCTTCTGCTCTCAAGAAACAATAGTGATGATGTTGTTAATATTTATATTACCTTTATAATATCCCTTTTCCTCCTTGGGAATGCAGTATCAGGTAAAACTAAATTAAATTAGGGTAGACCTGAGTCCACCCTAAAGGTTATTGTGCTAACTCACCACTCACCTCGTTGAGTGCACGTCGTTGCAATGTTACTGATTCAGTCCTGGGTAATAAATTAAATACTTCCCTAAATTTGTCGTCGATTTCTTCGTAAGGGACTTGACCGGTTTTATTTAAAACTACTTCCCCTGATTGATTGAAAACCACAACTTGGGGAACAGAACCAGAATAGTAGTATCCTGGTTCTGTGGGTTCATAGCTGGATTTGACAGGTATGGTATCTACACTGATGGGGATAATTTCCGCAGCCCGCCCGTAGAATTCCTGAACTGTGGATATGGAGATGGCATATTGTTTACAATCTCTGCTGTCATCAATGTAAAAGGCTAAAAATACCGGTTTATGTTCTTCTAAAGATTTGGCTAAAGTTTGTCTGGGGGGAACCAGTGAACCGTTACCAGCATAAACCACGAAAATGTTACCATCATAAACATCATCATTGAGTCCGGCAAATGCAGGTTGTATATTGATTATTAATAGACAAGCAAGCAAGAAGAGGCATTTTTTCAGTAAAAAAAGAAGCTTTATGCTTTTCATCCCAGAGCACCTTACAATTAGTTTTTGTCGGTTTGTGCGGAATTAGTCCAACTGAACTGGATATATAATTACATTTACGCACTATTTTCTAAAATAACAGCCAGAGTTAGGTTACGGATGTGGGAAATAAAATTAAACTCATAGATAGACTGCGACTGGGTTTGGCGGTGTCGGTAGCTAAAGGTGTAACTTTGATAGTGCGATCGCTGGGTCTGGGTGCTGCTAGTGTATTACCAGGGTCTATTGCGCGTCGGATTGAACCGCGGTTGTTGCGGTTGTTGAGTCAGCAAGTTAAAAATGGTATAATTCTCATTGCTGGTACTAATGGCAAAACTACCACAGCCCTGCTTTTATGTAGTATTTTAAAACGCCAAGGTTACCGCATTGCCCATAATTCCACAGGTGCAAACTTGGAAAATGGCTTGATGACGGCGTTGATAGAAAATGCTGACTTTCTGGGAAGGCTAGATGTTGACTATGGGATTCTAGAAGTAGATGAGAATATTGTACCCAAGGTTTTAAAGCCCCTCCAACCGAGAATCATTCTGTGTTTAAACCTATTCCGTGACCAACTGGATAGGTATGGGGAAGTAGACACTATTAGTAAGCGCTGGACAAAGGTAATTTCTACCCTCCCTCTGGAAACGGTGGTAATTCCCAATGCTGATGACCCAACTTTATCTTATCTGGGGCAGCAACTACCCCAAAAGGTGTTATTCTTTGGGATGAATGAACCAGAACAGTATTTAGAAGCTATTCCCCACGCTGTGGATTCTATTTATTGTCCTAGTTGTGGACACTCTCTAGATTATCAAGGTGTGTATTTGTCCCATTTGGGAGATTTCACTTGTCCCCAATGTGGTTTTAGTAAAAGTCAACCCAGTCTAGAAAGCAGTGAATGGTCACAGATTTTAGTGGGTTTATATAATAAATACAATACCCTAGCGGCTGTGACGGCGGCGCGAGAGTTGGGGGTTGATGAAGGGATAATTAAAGAAACTATCGATAATTTTCAAGCTGCTTTTGGTCGGGCGGAAGATTTAGTATTTAATAATAAACGGGTGCGGATTTTGTTATCTAAAAACCCGGTGGGGACTAATGAAACAATTCGGGTTGTTACCCAAAGCCATGATAGCACCACCTTATTAGTGTTAAATGATCGCACCCCTGATGGTACTGATGTATCTTGGATTTGGGATGTAGATACAGAAAAACTAGTGGAAAGGGGGGGAACTTTAGTAGTCAGTGGCGATCGCGTCTATGACATGGCCTTACGTCTGCGCTACAGTCAGGAGTTGAACCAGAGTAACTTAAATTTAATTATCAAGGAAGATTTGGCTGAGGCGATCGCCACGGCGTTACAACACACCCCAGACAATGAAACCCTGCATATTCTCCCGACTTATTCGGCTATGTTAGAAGTCAGAGAGATTCTCACCGGGAGGAAAATTCTCTAAGCTTTTGGACTGTATTGGTACTTTGAGAATTAATACTTAGTCACCCGTAAGCGGTCAACAAAACAGCGATCGCACCAGTATCAGTATAGTAATGAATTCCTAAGACTGATCGCTGCAACAAAAGCCATGAGTGTCCCCAATGGGATGGGGACTTCTTCTGAGTTTGTTCTTCAGGTTAAGCTTGAGATTGCATTTCTTTTGGCTTCCAACAAAGCAAAATCTTTTTTCTTTGTGCCGCCATCATATTTCCAAGCGTATCCCTCTTCGATCATACGATCATTAAGACATACACCATCAACATATAATCTGCCAAGAATTCTGCCATATTTCTCGGTGCTATCTGGAAGTTCTGTTTTGATCAGGATTTCTTTTTTACCATCTAAATTCTTCTGAAGCCATTGTTTGACTTCAAGACCAAGTTTCTTTTCATAGGTATTACTTGTCCTGCATTCTGGGGTATCGACATCAGCAAGACGAATTCGCTTAGTAAGGGAGATATTAAAACCAAGATCAATATCAGCGTCAATGGTGTCGCCATCTACAACTTTGTGAACTGATCTGATTTTATAAACGTAGGGATCTTTGTCAGCCATATGATTAGAAGAGTTTAAACTTCTGTCTATTTAGTTTGGGAATGTTTCCATGTAATTGGTGTCCCCAGGACATGGGAATCCACCGATTTTAAACCCTGACAGTGTATAAGTCTAGAGGTAGTTTCTGGTAGCGTAGCTTACCATAGGCGATTATTTTGGGAATAAACTAAAGTAGTTCCCTTTGACATCAAAAATGCTATGTCTGATACAGTCTCAACTAAATACGATTTTTTACCCCGATTTTATCGGTTGTCAACCGTGAGCGTGTTGTCTAATCTGATGATTCCTCTAGCGGGGTTGGTGGATACTGCTTTTTTAGGACATTTAGCAGATATCCGTCACTTGGCTGGGGTAATTTTGGCAACTATTCTGTTTGACTACCTTTATCGAGTGTTAAAATTTATGCGGTCAAGTACCAATGCTCTGACTGCTCAAGCTGTGGGTTCAGATGAACCAAAAGCCGTATTATTGGCTGGTTTACGTAGTGCTTTGATTGCTTTGACCGTAGGGTTAGTGATTTTACTGCTGCAATACCCTATACAAAAATTTGGTTTTTTGATGTTGAATGGTTCTCCAGAAATTGAAACTTCTGGGATTGACTATTTTTATGGCAGAATTTGGGGCGCTCCTGCTGTTTTGGTCAATTTTGTCCTTTTCGGTTGGTTTTTAGGACGAGAAATGAATGATTGGGTGCTGCTGATGTCTATCGTTGGTAATGGTTCTAATGTGTTGCTTGACTATCTGATGATTTTTAAATGGGGTTGGGAAAGTATGGGTGCGGGTTTAGCAACTGCTTTAAGTCAGTATTTGGCTTTGGGAGTTGGTTTGCTGGGAGTGGGATTGAGTATTCAGTGGCAAGTGTTACCTAAAGCACTAGAAGAAATATTTGATTGGGTAGCTCTCAAGAATACTATGGCGCTAAAAAGTAATATTTTCATTCGATTTTTAGCCCTGATTTCTGCCTATGCTATCTTTACTAATTTGAGTTCCGGTATGGGAAAAACGGTTTTGGCAGAAAATGGATTAATGCTGCAAATTGCTCTTTTAAGTCAGTTTACTATCCAAGGTGTGGGAGTGACAACTCAAACCCTAATTGCTAATTTTAAAGGTAAGGAAAATCAACAACAGATGATGCCGTTGTTATTTGTGTCTCTGGTGACAGCTATAGCGATCGCTGTGACTTTTGCTTTGGTATCTACAATTTTTCCTGATCAAGTTTTTGGGTTGTTGACTAATCACCCTGAAGTTAATACTAACATTACTCAATATACAATTTGGTTGTTGCCGGTTTTAGTAATTACAGCGATCGCCTTTATTCTTGAAGGTTACTTTATCGGTTTAAAAGCTGGTGCAAGTCTAAGAAATGCTGTATTACTGGCTTTTTTCATCGGTTTTTCGCCTTTGGCGATCGCAGCTTGGTATTTCCACAACAATCATCTATTGTGGTCAACTCTTGTTTCTTACATGACAACTCTTATGGTAGTATTAGCAATACAGATACCCCAAACTTTGTATCCCCAAAACTTAGAGGTTGTTTGATAAGTTTTCAACAGGTAATTTTTATCTTAGGGAATGGGGAACAGGGAACACCGGAACAGGGAATAGGGAATGGGGAATAGGGAATGGGGAAATAGCAACGGCGTTCTCTCCAGCAATGACTGGAATATTAGGAGCTGTAATAACTTGCATAAGTAATCCCGATTATAATTTATTGGCTGGAAAATTAACAAATAAATCTTTGAGATAGCTAACAACACTCTGACAGTATGGTGAATATATGACAAAAAAACTGTTACATAGAATACTAAATTCTGAGGCTTAATTCAACGCTGGCAGATTTTAGCTATGTATAATACCTGAACGTTGTCATGGTTCCCGATGTATGGAAGTAACAATGTATGTGTGTTTATGGGTGGTTAATCTGAGTCAGTTAAGCCAAATTATTAGTTATATTGGGGTAATTGAGGTTTTATGAGTTCTACTTTAGAATTAGTTATCGGCTGGTTGTATCCTCGACTTATGAGTACCTATGGCGATCGCGGTAATGTGATTACCATCGAACGTCGCGCCCAGTGGCGGGGGTATAATGTGAGGGTAGTTCCCCTAGACCAAAGTTCGACCGCTGCTGATATTCACAGTGTAGATATTATTGTTGGTGGTGGCGCACAGGACCGCCAGCAAGAAATTGTCATGCGTGATTTACAGGGCGCAAAAGCGGAGGCTATGGGTGATAAAATTAATAATGGTACACCGGGAGTATTTACCTGTGGTTCTCCCCAACTGTTGGGCAAATATTACGAACCTGCTTTAGGGAAGCGGATTGAAGGTTTAGGAATCTTTGATTTAGTCTCTGTACATCCGGGGGAAAATACTCAACGCTGTATTGGTAATTTGGTAGTTGAAGTGACAGCTTCTCGATTAGGGCGGGAATTAGCAGAGATGACCGGAACTAAACCCTATTTAGTGGGTTTTGAGAATCATGGGGGACGGACTCGCCTAGGTGAGGTGGAAGCTTTGGGGCGTGTGGTCTATGGTTTGGGTAATAATGGTGAAGATGGGACTGAGGGCGCATTTTATCAGAATGCGATCGCCACTTATTCCCACGGTCCTCTGTTACCTAAAAATCCCTTTGTCGCTGACTGGTTGATCCAAACTGCTTTGCGGCTGAAATATCAACAGGCGATCGCATTGTCTCCACTAGATGATAGTCTGGCTTTACAAGGGCGATCGGCAATGTTCAAGCGGTTAAACCTGAGTTTACCACATTCAGTTTAAGCATAGATCGAACTTCCCAACCCATCCCCAGGGATGGGTTAGGGGTGGGGTTCTTAACGTTTGGCGAATTTCTTGCTCACTTTCCGTAAACGAATTGATTCGGGTGTGACTTCCACCAATTCATCTGGACCAATGTACTCTAAAGCTCTCTCTAAGCTCATTTCTATTGGTGTTTGCAATTGTACCAGTTCATCCCCACCAGAGGCGCGGTGATTGGTTAATTGCTTGGTTTTACACACATTTAACTCTAAGTCTTGGGGACGATTATGTTCTCCAATAATCATACCTTTATAAACTTTGGTTCCGGGAGTGATAAAGAATGCGCCTCTATCTTCTGCGTTTTTCATGGCGTAGAATGTGGAAACACCTTCCTCAAATGCAATCAGAACCCCTTTGTTCCGGGCTTCAATTTCACCGGTGAGGGGACGATAATCATGGAAACTGTGGTTCATAATCCCTTCACCACGGGTTAACCGCATAAATTCACCCCGGAAACCAATTAAACCCCGGGCGGGAATGATAAACTCTAGCAGGGTGCGACCATTCCCAATCACTTGCATATCTTGCATTTCGCCTTTGCGTTGTCCTAGGCGTTCAATACAGCTACCTACTGCATCTTCGGGAACGTCCAACGCTAGGAGTTCAAAGGGTTCGCAAGGTTGACCGTTGATTTCTCGGTAAATTACCTGTGGTTGAGATACTTGGAACTCGAAACCTTCTCGGCGCATGGTTTCGATTAAAATCCCCAAGTGCAATTCACCCCGACCGGAAACTTGGAATTTATCCGGGGAGTCAGTTTCTTCTACTCGTAGGGCGACGTTAGTTTCTAATTCACGCAACAGGCGATCGCGTACTTGTCTGGATGTTACCAGTTTACCTTCTTGACCGGCAAAGGGTGAATCATTGACCCAGAAAGTCATTTGTAAAGTGGGTTCATCCACTTTAATTAAAGGTAAAGCTTGGGGTTCGTTGGGGTCTGTAATGGTCTCCCCAATATAAGCATCACCAAAACCAGATACTGCCACAATATAACCCGCGGTGGCTTCTTCCATTTCCACCCGCTTGAGTCCTTCAAATCCCATTAATTTGGTAATTTTGGACTTGACAATAGTACCATCTTCCTTTACCAAAGCCGCCTGTTGTCCAGTGCGGATAGTACCATTATGGATTCTACCAATCACAATCCGTCCCAGATATTCCGAATAATCTAGGGTGGTGACTTGCAATTGTAGAGGTTTGTTAATATCCCCTACAGGAGGTGGAACGTGTTGCAGAATGGCATTAAATAGAGGCTGCATATCTACCGCTTCCCCTTCCATGGTTTCCTTGGCGTAACCGCCCATACCGGAAGCAAATAGATAGGTAAAATCACATTGGTCTTCATCTGCACCTAATTCTAGGAACAGGTCTAAAACCTTATCTACAGCCACATGGGGATCACCCTGGGATCGGTCAATTTTGTTAATCACCACAATGGGGCGCAGTCCCTTTTCTAACGCTTTTTTCAATACAAAGCGTGTCTGGGGCATAGGACCCTCATTAGCATCTACAATTAACAAACAACCATCCACCATACCGAGTACCCGTTCCACTTCGCCGCCAAAGTCGGCGTGTCCGGGGGTATCCACAATGTTAATTAATGTCTCTTTGTAGCGAACAGCCGTATTTTTAGAGAGAATGGTAATACCCCGCTCCCGTTCTAGGGCGTTGGAGTCCATGACACAATCCGGAACGTCTTCACCTTCTCGGAAAATACCAGATTGTTTGAGGAGCGCATCAACCAGGGTAGTTTTGCCGTGGTCAACGTGGGCGATGATGGCGACGTTGCGAATTGGGAGCGTCATAGGAGCTTTTAGTGAACTCAAGAGGGGGTTTTCAGTTTTCAATGTCAATACCGAGTCGCTCTAACAGAACTATTGTTAATTAGCAACTTCTGTAAAGAACCTTTAATAATTCTAGCTTAATTGTCACAATTCCGGGGGGTTTTCTGTAAACTTCTCCAGAAATAAATATTTTCCTCCCTAGTTTATCTATCAATCGCGTCTTAATTAACACCAAATTTATTTAACTTGCAACCAGCTAAATATCTCTCTTACCTCTAACCGCCAATCTTTTAACACATCAAGCACAGGTAATATATCAGTATTGTATTTGACCTCTGGTAATTGCTGAGGTTGAAATACCATCACGGATTTATCATTAGGGTCAATAAACCAACCTAATTTAGTCCCCTGCTGCATACAAAAAATAATTTTATTAATTACCGGAACTTGGCGGGAGCGTGAAAGCCCCTGAGAAGCAGCAACGCAGTTGCGTACTTCGTGCTTTAGACAGGGGATGAAACGCGACTTGGTAGGCTTCAGCCTGCTGTGTCCCCTTCGAGTTTTAGACTATCAATCCAATCTTCAATCAAAGCAGTGATAGTTTTATCTTTTTGAGCAGCATATAAATAAAGTTTATTTCTTCTCCGCTCAGATAGACGTATTGTTAATGTTTTTCCCTTCATAATTAACATACATTGTTAGTATTTAATGTTAGTATATATCAAGGAGGTGAAAACAATGTATGGATGTCAGCAAAACTTAGTTAACCCAGATAATGAACTTAGAGCAGTCCTTGAGTTTATTTGCTCAGAGTCCCATAAACTGACAAATTGTGGTATCTACTACGCTCGTCAGTTATATTTCAAAACTAGGAAGTTGATTGGTAAGTACGATTTAGAGAAAGAATATAAGACCAATAAACATTATCAAGTTTTGCACTCTCAAGCAGCACAACAAATTTTGAGGTCTGTAGCAGAATCATTTAAGTCTTTTAAAGAATTAGATAAGAAGTACAGCAAAGGTGAATTGCATTTTAAGCCCAAGCTGCCGAAATATCGTAAAGGTGTAGGGTATGCACTCGTGACTTATCCCAAGCAAGCATTGAAACTTGTTGGTGATCATATAAAAATACCGCTGGGTAGTACTGTTAAACGTTGGTTTAAACTTGATAGTTTCTTGCTGCCAATGCCTTCAAACC
Source organism: Anabaenopsis elenkinii CCIBt3563 (assembly GCF_015245355.1). Lineage (GTDB taxonomy): Bacteria > Cyanobacteriota > Cyanobacteriia > Cyanobacteriales > Nostocaceae > Anabaenopsis > Anabaenopsis elenkinii. Next base: position 2,251,416 of record NZ_CP063311.1, read on the forward strand.
TGAAGTTTGCAGATGTCAAGGAATTAAGAATACTACCAAGAAACCGATGCTTTTATGCTGAATTTGTCTATGAGCAAAAGTCATCACCAAAAATTAATTTTAATCCTCAGTATGCTCTAGCAATTGACCCTGGCATCAACAACTGGTTAAGCTGTGTTTCTAATGCTGGAACTAGTTTTATTGTTGATGGACGCAAAGTTAAATCGCTTAACCAATGGTATAACAAACGTGTTGCGTCCTTAAAAGAAGGTAAACCACAAGGATACTGGGATGAACAACTAGCCCACATCACAGAAAAGCGTAACCGACAAGTGAGAGATGCTGTAAATAAAGCAGCTAGATTAGTTGTTGACTACTGCATTAAATACAAAATTGGTACAGTTGTTTTTGGGTGGAATCAAGGACACAGACAAGAAGCAAAGTTGGGTAAAACAACTCAATCTTTTGTACAAATACCAACAGCTAAATTAAAGGAACGAGTTAAACAACTGTGCGAATACTACAGCATCAAATTTGTTGAAACCGAAGAGTCCTATACCAGTAAAGCTAGTTTTTTAGATGGTGACTTTCTACCTATTTTCGGCGCAAAACCTGAAGGGTGGATACCAAGTGGAAAACGAGTAAATCGCGGAATGTATCGTACTGGTGCAGGTAAATTAATCAACGCTGATTTGAATGGTGCTGCGAATATTCTTCGCAAAGTAGAGACACAACTAGATTTAAATCTGGTCAAGGTCTGTAGGCGAGTTTTGACCCTCGCTACCAGATATCGCATCTGGGAAACCAAAACTAAAAAGCGGCGGGAAGCGGCTTTAGCCCTTCTGGTAGCAACAGTTTAGAATCCCCGTCCATTTATGGCGGGGAGAGGTCAATCCTGTGGGCAAACCATAACCCCACCCTCAATATTGAACCTTTTTGTCTAAGATACTTTAAACAATATTACACTTTAACCAAATAAAAAATAATATTAGTAATAATCTTTACAATACACTAAAGGGTTATTATTAAAGGTTTTCAGCCATAAGTAAGATAATTTGGTAATATTTGCTGTTCATAGACAGATATGAAATAAATCTTTTAGGATACTGATATCGGCTACACAGATAAAATACTGATGTCAACAGAGTATTGGCGAGCGAAAATTTGGGGGTTACTCCATGACCCTGTGTTAAAAGCCTTACACAACAACAGCGGTAGGGGTGGGAACAGCTTCTATGAGCAACTAGAAGCAATGAAACCTTGGGTTGAGATCAATAGAATACCTGAAGAATCAGCTGGTAAAGTATTAAAAAATATACTTTTAGCTGACTATATCGCCTCCGCCAGTGACAGAGCAGCCATAGGTAGTGTGACAGCCACTATTAACTATGCTCCGGGTAATAATCCTGACAATGGCTTAGAGATTACTCATTTATTATCTGGTGCAACCCAAGAATTTAAGATTAGAGAGCATCAGACCTTAATCACATCTTCACCTGAAGAATATTTAGCAGACAAAGAGCAACAATTATTACAACTCATACCCCCGGAACTACAAACCGCAGATATTACAGATAATATTGCCCAGATTAAGAAATTATATTGGTGGTTATGGCGTTGTTTACCCCAAGCAACCTGTGACTTATTTAATGATAGTTCATTAATGTTAATGCCAGCGGAAACCAGATTACCCGATGCTTCTATCTGGAGTCATGTAAGCATGACCTCAGCTTTAGCTGGCGCATTAGCAGGATATGACTTGACCCTAGAAGAAGTCAAACAGTGTACGATAAATCAACCAGTATCTCATCCTTACCTAGCAGTATTTAGCTTTAGTCCGGTACAAGAACTGATCAAAGCCAGTCGCAAAATGCGGGATTTTTGGGCTGGTTCGTGGTTGTTACATTATCTTTCAGCCAAAGTTTGCTGGAAACTGGCTAATCAATATGGCCCAGATACTTTACTCTATCCCAGTCTTTACCAACAACCACTGATTGACCATTGGTTACTACAAACATACCCAGAATTTCAGCAGTGGGTAAACCCACCAACAGCAGAATCATTACTAACCGCAGGTTTCCCCAATGTTATAGTTTTAGTTTTACCTAAAGCTAAAGTTAAAGCCGCCATGCAAACAGCCCAACAAACTCTGATGGCTGAATGGCAACATATCAGTAAATTAGTTCTAAAAGAACTACAAAACGAACGTTATTGGATGAGAAACTTAGATGCTCATCATAGCACTTGGGAAGGTTGGTTACAATCCCAATGGCAGTTTTATTGGACTGCTTTACCCATTGGGAAAGAAGGTGAGGAATTTAAGATTTCCGCTGCTGAAAATAAAGATCAAGAATTGCAAAAATGGTGTGAGGTACAAAACCAAACCTATAATTTAGATAAACAGGTCACAGGTGAAGGAGTTAAATTATTTAAAGACCAAGAATTAAAATTACTGCGAGAAGCATATAAAAAAGGTTGGGAAAGGCAACAAAGAGACTTTAGTGCTAATGTTGGTTCATGGTGGGGATATATATTTGATGCTACCCGTGCAAGTTTAGCATCTGTGAAAAATGCTAGAAATTGGCAAATACCCACAGCATTTGGTCCCCGGTCTACAATTTCTGGTATTGGTCCGGTGGTCAACACGGGTCAAGACTGGACAACAGAAGGAGATACCAAAAGATTGTGGTCAAGACAAGCTGGTTTATTTGATGGTACAGAACAGTTAAACGCTACGGAAACCCTTAAACGTAGTTTACCAAAAATTATCGGCGAACTATTAGGAGTACCTGATTTACAAGTATCCTATCCTGATTTAACTTCTGGTGTCGCCGGATATTTGAAAGTTAATCAGGGTCAGTCTGAACATGAAAACAATTTTAATCAGGCTTGTCAAGCTATAATTAGTAGGTTTACCGACACCAAAACAATGCTCCAAGATATGCGCAGTAAATGGGGTATTCCTTGGAGGGATAAACAAAATACTCCTAAACAATATCATCCCCGTCTACTCAATTCTGGGTGGTTAGTGGAGGAGTTAGAAGATGGGAAAGAATTTAAAATTGAATATACTCAAGCGTTGAATCAGATTATTAGTCAATACTATCCCCAAAATAACCCATCTAGCTGGTATGTCTTAGCCGCTGGTGATGGTGATGGGATGAGTGAATGGTTAAAAGGGGCGAAGATGAAAGCCTATAAGGAATATATTCCCTCTGGTCTGAAGGTTGATTTAGAGAATTTCCCCCAATTCCTAGAACTGAAAAAACGCATGGGACCTAGTACCCATAATGCCTTAAGTCGCGCCTTACTAGATTTTTCTAATCAACTTGTGCCTTACCTCACAGAATGTCGCTATGCTGGTAAACTGATTTATGGTGGTGGTGATGACGTTTTAGCCTATACGAATCTGTGGGAATGGGACGAATGGTTATGGGATATTCGCCAATGTTTCCAAGGTGGAAAGGACCCCAAGGATGAATTTAGTAATGATGGGGATTATTGGCAGTATAAAGGTAATAGCCAGCAATTAGTTGACCGTCCTTTATTTACTATGGGGAGCGCAGCTACTATCAGCTTTGGTATTGTCATCGCCCATCATTCGGTTCCCCTAGCGATCGCCTTAGAAAGTCTCTGGGAAGCAGAAAAAAAAGCTAAAGAACATCACAGTCCTGAAGGTGCAAAAAAGGATGCTGTACAGGTGCGTGTACTATACGGTAATGGTAACACCTTAAAGTCAACGGCTAAATTTGAGGTTTTTCATCAATGGCAAATATTAATCAGTGGGGAAGAAGACAGCGCCCTATTTGAACAAGCTGCGAGTTTGTGGAGTCAACACCCAGCGCCTAATTCTGAGGCTATTTTACCTTGGACGCAGGTATTTTGCGATCGCCGTGACCAATTCCAAAATCATCAAACTGCAAAAGCCGAGTTTCAGCAAAAATTAGGAGCATTTCTCAACCTTCTGTTTACAACCACTCAAATTACTCATCTTAATCATGAAGTGGAGAACTGGTTAAAACTTGCAGCATTTGTCAAACGTAACCGCCATATTAAAATAGGAGGTGGTCGTTAATGTATTGGTACAAACTCACACCTTTAGATATATTAATGTTACGGGACGCTAAACCCTTTTCACCACAAGAAAGGGCTTGGGCCGGGAGTGTATTTCCTCCCAATGGTCATGCGATCGCCGGAGCATTGCGGGGACTTTTAGGAGAGAAAAAAGACTTTCGTTTAACAGGTCCGTTGCTCTGTCGTCAAAACCAGGGACAGAATACCTTATATTTTCCCCGTCCCCTAGGATTTGTCAAATCTACCCCCCTAGTGCCACTAGTATGGGAAGATAAATCTCATGTGCATAATGCATTGTGGGATAACAATCAACCTTGTCCTTTAGTTAAACCCGCTGATGCACTCCCAGATGATGAAGAATACAATTCAGCTAAGGGTCAAGCTGATGACTTCAGACAATATCTACCTTATGAAGTTGTTAGAGATTATCTGAAGACAGGGAAGATTCAAGAAAAAGATTGGTTAGTAGAGAGTGGTAGGGATGAAGATAAACCTTGGACAATAGAAACCCGTTCTCATAATACCCTAGAGCCGGGAACTAGACAAGTTAAAGATGCCGATGGTTATTTTGTAGAAAACGCCATTCGCCTCCGTCCTCATTGGAGTTTAGCCATCGGTGTTGATGAGCAATTACCAACACCTAATACGATGAGATTAGGAGGGGAAGGACACCGGACAATGATAGAATATTCCCCAGAATTAACACAACAATGGGTAGAAATTCAAGGAATTTCCCGGGGGAATTTCCAATCTATTAATAAGTCTATTGCTTATTTAATTACCCCAGGGGTATTTGAACGTAAACAGCGCATTAGAAATAACAGGTTTACATCTTTATGTCGTCCCTATCCCTGGGAATGGAAATTAATAGATGGTAACTTTGTTACTATGTCTACTGATAAACCAGTACCTATTAGTTGCCGTATTCGGTCTAAATATAATGCCAATCATAGCATTCCCGCACCTCAAGTATTTGCAGCACCGCCGGGAAGTTTGTATTTTTTGAATCAACCCCAAGGATTGTTTCAGGATGATTCCCACCAGCGTGTAAATAATTGGCGACGGTTGGGTTATTCCGAAATGCTGTGGATTAAATACAAATAGCAATCAATTAAGTTAGGTAACATCATCATGAAATCGATTTATTTATATTTACTCTCACCATTACATACAGGTGGGACAACCCAAGAAGGTAATTTACTGGGAATTGCGCGGGAGTCACATACTAATTTACCTTATATTCCTTCTAGCACCATGCGGGGTAAAATCCGTTCCCTTGCAGATAAAAGCATTCAAGCTCAGTTATTTGGTACAGATTTAAAAGATGGTAAATTAGAACAAGGTGATATTTGGATTGGTGACGCTTCTATATTGTGGTTACCGGTACCATCTCTCAGCCATAGTGTGGTGTGGGTGAGTTGTCCTATGTTATTACAAAGATGGCAACGATTACAAGGCGGTAATTTAGGTAATTTAACTATCCCCCCAGAATATAGCTGTAATTTCGCTGCTGTTAACTCTGCTATTTACCTCAAAGATGCTATTATTAAGGCGGAAAATCTAAAAAAATGGGATAATTGGGCAAATTTTGTCCCTAAATCATCCGCCACCAGTTCAATTAACCGTCTGTTAGTTTTACCTGATCAACATTGCGGTACATTAATTCAAATGAGTTTATGGCGACAGGTAAAAATTAAATTGGATGAACATAAATCTGTAGATGGTGGTTTTCGCTACGAGGAAGCAATCCCCCCAGATACATTGATGTATTTACCCTGGGGTATGACATCCCAAGCTAATGGAAGATCACAAAACTCCTGCTCTGAGTTTGAAACATTATTAGCTGGTAATACCATTGTGCAAATTGGTGGACAGGAAAGTTTAGGACGGGGATTTGTCCAACAATGGAGTAGAAATTAGCAATGATGAAATTAATTACAGGAATTAATTGATATGAGCTTTGACCCCAGAACCCTCGCTAGTCCGATTTATGACGCTTTAAATAATTTGCGCGCTCTCCCCAATCAAGATGATACTCGTCTGAAACAACAAAAAAGTCAAGCAGTTGAACTTTATACCTATCTTTCTACCTGGGGAATGATGCGCCTCAAGGCTGAAGAAACAGCCTTGGGTGATAATATGGAGGGTAAAAAGCAGGTGGTGAAGAAGTTTTTTCAGTGTTTAGAAGAGGTTTCAGGAGTACGAAATTTAGCCGGCGATCGCGGTTTAGATACTTTAAGAAAACTCGGTACAGATGAATATTTAGGTTTAACTGGGTTAGGTCTTGCTTTAGCACAGGAATTTAGTTTTTGGGCGACTGCTATTTATGCAGATATTAAGGGAGAATAAAAATCATGGTATTTCAAAGACCAAGACCAAATAGGCCCAACAACCCTGCACCCACAGCAGTTAATAGACCTAATCATGGTCAGGGTGGGGGTGGTCGTCGTGGTGGGGGTGGTGGTCAGGGTGGTGGTCAACCTTCCCAACCTTCCCCTTGGTTAAACCCTGAAAATCCACCGCAACCACATACAGAAGCTAGTTTTGTCGAGTATTTACGCTGGATGCGATCGCCTGACGGTGAAAATAAAGATATCACCAAATTGCAGATATTACAATTGGCAGAACAGGGAAACTACCGCGATCGCTTACAACAACTAACCCAGCGCACAGAATTAATCGCCCAAACTAGTTTTAAAGTTCAATGTCCCTGGCGCATTAGAGTAGGTGGACACCGCGGACCAGAAAGTATTTTATTACCTGCTTTCGATGCTTTGGGTTTACCATACATTCCTTCTAGCACTTTAAGAGGTGTAGCTAGAACCCAAGCTATTCGGGAAATTATCACCCAACAGGGAATTTCTTGGAAAGACGCAGAAAAACAAGTTGCGCCTTGGTTTGGCTCCTTAGAAACCACAAACCCCAAGGAACGCTGCGGTAAAGTTGTCTTTCTCGATGCTTATCCCCTCCCTCAACCAAATGAGAATGTGTTAGCTGTGGATATGGCTAATAACATTTGGAAATGGGAAGGTAACACAACAGTATATAGTCCTAATCCTAACCCATTTTTCAGTTTAGAAAAACCTTTTTTTCTCATTGGGTTACGTCTAGCTAGTGGTTGTACAGATGAGCAAATTTTAGAAAAAGTTAAACAGTGGTTAACTGCAGGTTTACAAGCGGGAATTGGTTCCCAAGTGAATAGTGGTTACGGTCAGTTAAACCGCGCTGGTAAAATTAGCCCCCAAAGTGAATTTTTCCGAGTTAAATTTACTTTAAAAGGTCAATTAATTCATGGAAGAAAAAAATTTAGTAATGTCAATCAACCATTGAACCGCAAAGGTAGAGCAGATACAATTAATCATGGAGAGGTTAGACCGGTAGCGTTTAAATCCATGTTACGTTATTGGTTTAGAACCTTGGCTTTAGGTGTTTTAGAACCGGGACAAGTTCAAACCTGGGAAGGTAAAATATTTGGTACTATTACCCCTAAAAAAGAATTGGGGTGGTTAATGGTGAGGGTATTAGATGGTAGAGTCACCCAAAGGGAAGCTCAAAATCAACAAGCTCCTCCTGGTAGACAAGAAGGTATTTTAACATTAAATTACTCCCCAGAGATACCAGAAAATCAGCAAGAAAACTTCAGGAAACTCGGGAAAACCTTGACTTGGTTAATGTTCCATTTAGGTGGTGTTGGTCAGGGAGCAAGAAGACCTTGTTATTCTCGCCGCAATAATCAGTATGCTCCTTGGTGGCGCGGTTCTACCTTCATACCGGAGCGTGAAAATTCATTTTGGACATTACCAAAAACTCCTGGAGAATTTCAAAAACTATTTAAACAGCGACTCAGAGATTTTTATCAAGCACTCCAAAGTTTAGGCGCTAATTGTAATTATCAGCAACTACAAAAATCTGGTACAGCTAACTCTTCTACTTGGCGTGAAGCATTAGATATTAATGCCAAAATTGTAGTAGTTAGTGGTGACAAAAACACCAATAAACCCTATCCACTGCATATTTTACATCAACGGTTTCACCAATTAGAACATTCTGACTACACTAATGCCAAAAACCTCTGCGGAGGCGTTAGAAAAGACTACCCCAATAATATTAAACGTGAAGTAGTTCCTTCCCCAATATGGATTGCAGATTTAGACGAATATCAAGTAGTAACCGTATTTGGAGCTAACGCAGACCCCCGGAAAAAATATTTACAAACCTTAGAAGGTTCTTTACCAATTTTCCCCCTATGACTGTCAATAATTCCCATCACGTTGATACCTTAATTATTACCGTAGGTACTCGACAAATAGGCTGGCGCTGCAAAGATCATATTATTCGTTCCTTTGGTGCTGATGGTAATATTGGTTATCCCTCCCATATCACCGAACTGTATCAAGAATTGGGAATAGAACGGGGTGTACATCCAGAAAATGACAAAACCTACCCCTATAGTGCTAAAGACCTGGGACAGCGTTATTATGAATACTGCAAAGAATGGTTAGTCGGTGATTTTAGCTCTGTGGAATTACTCCTAGATCAAAATATAATTGACCAAGGGGTGAAGCAAGGTTTAAAACATATTCTTCTTTGGGGAACTGACCAACCAGAAACAGTTTCTTGGTTCCATCGTCGTCTTGATACGGTGTGGATAGCAGAGTTAATGAGGGGTAAAATTATCAGTTTATATCCTCAACTGAGAGTTGATATTCACGCCCCTAAAATTGCCGCTAATGATAGTTATGCTATTCGTCAAGAATTAGAATTGTTAGTTTTAAAGGAAGCCTTAGATAGTTTTTCACCCCATAACCAGCAAGAGTTTGTTTTGTGGATACAAAATAAAGGTTGTGCACCGGCGATCGCATCTTCTGTGGAAATTTGCGCCGCTGCTCTGGTGCGTCAGTGTCAGGTATTCAATGCTAGTCCTGATGACCCTAGGGAATTTTTCACCACATTAGAAAATGGTTTAGTTACCGCTAATCATTCCCAAAGTTTCCAACTCATCCCCATGGGAGAATATTTTTGGTCTTTGGAACGGTTACGGATTATCTCAGCTTGGGAAAGAGGGGATTTTGTGGAAGCTCAACTGTGGTTGAGGATTCATCAAAACAAGTACGAACTACTATATAAATTAGCTGGTTTTTTAGCAAAGTATAGTAACTGGGAATCTCATGATCAGGATTTTTTCCGCAAGTTAAAAGAATGGTTAAATTCTCGCCCTGTCGGTAAAACCGTGGATGTAGAACAGCTTCAAGCTTGGAATACACAGTTAGATATCACGCAAGGTGATGATTTAACTAAATTATGGGAGTCTACAATTATTATAGAGTTATCGGTACAACGGGAGAACTACACCACAGCCTTTATTCAATTCGCGCAGATTTTGGAACGGTTACTTTACATTCAGTCAACAAGACAAAATTGGGCTAGGAGGGGTTGGAAACCCCAAAGAAGCGATGAGCCATCACTTAATGATTTAATTCAAGGTTGGTGCGATTATCAAAGATTTAATCAAAATCATCGGTGGTCAAAATTATTAACTGCTATTAGGGAAAAACGCAATGAAGTAATTCATCAAGGTAAGTCTATCACCTTAAGAGATATTCGTTACCTGTGGAATAATAATAACTTTCCCGTGAGATTTCCCGAAACACCGGAGATCATTAAAAACTTAATGATGGATGTCCTCAAAGAAATTATTCCCCCCCCTAGTGTCCATCGACTGTTAATGCGATCGCTCTATCAATGGGGACTAGACTACCTCAAAAACTCTACTTAGAGGATATTGCAAAAGTTATGATTAATGTATCAACTATTGTTTGACCTCCCCCTGTTCCCTGTTCCCTGTTCCCTATTCCCTGTTCCCTGTTCCGGTGTTCCCTTTCCTAACTGATAATTTCTCAACTCAAATAGGATGACTATATATTACCATAGCGAGAAACTAAAGCCTGAGCCGATAAACGATGCTTTTCTACCAACTGCGGTGGAGATAAAACCTGAGCTTTATCTAAAAACCGATGTACCCACAGACTAAACTCATTTAAAGACCGGGGTGGGAGACTCACTTGATAGTCTATATAACTGTAGTCACCCGTCTTCCTGTCAACCAGTCCGGGAGTAATTACTTGTTTGAGATGACGTAACTCACCCTCTAAAATAAATGCTGATACTGGGGGGAAAAACCGCACCTTCACAGTAATAAATGGTAAGTTTCCCCCTAATTCTAACTTTTGGTCTTCTAGTTCCCCTAAACTTAAACCCCAGCCATTTTCTAGTAATGTCTCAGCTTTAGTTAAACTTTCTTTTTGCTTTTCTAACCCCCGCGCTGGTATTTTCAGGAGTTCACAGTAATCACTAAAACGATTTAAACGCCCAATCACTAAATGGTCACTAGCACAAGCTTGATAAAGTAAATACCAAGCCACATCATGGTAAATTAACTGTAAAGGAAAAACCCTAAAATATCCAATGCGGTTAGAACCATAAAGGTCTTTACTGCGGTAAATTTCTACAGCTTGTCCTTGAATAATTGCCGTTTCGATTAATGATAACTGATGAAATAAAGTATCCCGGTTTTCCCCCTTGTATGCCATTTCTTCCGGGTCAGTATAGATAATAGCACGATTGAGGTATTGGCGAGTGGGGTAAAAAAATTCCCCATTCATTTCCATATCTAAACCCCGTAATCTTTTACTGACAGCTTCATAAACCCGTCTGACTTGAGCATCACCTTGATATTCTGCTTGGGAAGCCAAAGCATTAAAAGCTATTTTTAATTCTGTAGTGGAGAGCGCACCAGTACCCAGGTAATAACCCCATCGGTACATCCTGTCCCCTAGTATACCATAACGCCGGAGAGTTTCTAAATCTTTACGCAGGGTGGGGATAGACGGATAGCCCAATGGTAATTTTATATTCAGTTCCGTTGCGAGTTTTTGCAGATATACCCTCACAGCATCAATTGCATTGTGCTGTTTATTCGGACTACATTTACTAAAGTCTCGACTACCTATACCTGGATACTTTAAGAATGTAGCAATTAATAGCATTAACCGGGTAAAGGCCACATTATCTATATAGGGATGATTTCTTTCCTGCTTGGCCATAGTTAAAATAATTACCTTCCAACTAAATTACACTGCCTGAATCTGAGTATAAAAACAAAATATTCAGAAGTTTCTTAAACATTGACTGTAAGTATTGTCAATGCTGGTTTTTAGCAGATATACATAAGATTGTAATTTAGCATCTTTTTGTCGTATTTCTCCCTTTTTCAGACTATGGTAGTCAATATCATCCATTCAGTCGGTGAGAATTATGTATATTTCCCCACGTTCTGCTACGGTGAAAAATGTTTCCGTGTCTGTTGTGAATGGGAGTATTACTTTAGTGATTTTGCTGATTGCGCCCCTGGGTTTAGCAGCAGTAATGATAAATACTTTACTGGTAACCCTCTCTACTTATATAGTTTGTACTGGGGCGGATAGGGTGGTTTTGTGGTTACAACCAGAACAAAAAGCAGAATTAATGTTTTCTGATCACTCTCAACATGGTTCTAGGGAGAAGTCTAAGTTAAAACGTTTCTGAGTCTAATCAGGTACACACCAATTTGTCACCTGTTCCGGTGTTCTCAGCACAAAAAATCAACTGTCACAGCTGATGCAAACTCTTTATGTTTCAGAGCAAAGTTGCTATGTCTGCTTACAACAAGAAAGTTTAATTGTCAAGCAGGGCGAAACCCTTTATGGGGAAGTACAGTTACCTCTCTTAGAACAAATTTTGATTTTTGGTTATTCTCAGGTGACAACTCAAGCCATTCGAGCTTGTTTATCGCGAGATATCCCCATTGGTTATTTATCCCGTATGGGATATTGCTATGGCAGAATTTTACCGATTTCCCGGGGATATCGCCAGCTGTCACGTTATCAACAGCAGTTATCCCCCGTAGACAAGTTAATTACTGCTAGGGCGATTGTCCAGGGAAAGTTAAAAAATAGCCGTGTATTGTTGCGACGACACAAAAAAACAAAAGAGTCGGAGGTGTTGGAAACAGTATTACAAAGTTTAGACTATCTAGCGGAGGAGGCGGTAAAGGCTGATACATGGCAAAAGTTAATGGGTTTAGAGGGTGCTGGTGCTGCACAATACTTCACCGCATTTAGTACCTGTTTGACTCATCCTGATTTTATTTTCTCCGGTCGTAGTCGTCGTCCACCGGGAAACCCTGTAAACGCCATGTTGAGTTTTGGTTATCAGGTATTGTGGAATCACTTGTTAGCGTTAATTGAGATTCAAGGACTTGACCCCTATTATGGGTGTTTACATCAAGGACATGATGGTCATGCGGCTTTGGCTTCCGATTTAATTGAGGAATTTCGCGCCCCTTTGGTAGATTCTCTGGTGCTGTGGTTAATTAATCGCCATATTGTTGATGCTGGCGATGATTTTGAGTTTAAAAATGGAGGCTGTTATTTAAATAATTCCGGGAGAAAGAAGTTTTTACGGGCTTTTGTTCAACGTATGACTGCGGAAATTCAAACCGATGAGGGAATTAAACAACCTAAGTGGGACTTATTAACTCAGCAGGTGCGGGCTTTTAAGCAGTTTGTTTATAACCCCAGCCACTGTTATCAACCATATCGCATTGATTAGAGGTGTTTTTGATATTTACCCCATTCCCTCTTAACCATGTTTTTGTATGTCATTGCTTACGACATCCCGGAGGATAAACGGCGGAAAAAGGTAGCTGATTTGTTGGAGGGTTATGGACAGCGTGTACAGTATTCTGTATTTGAGTGTCAGTTAAATACCCAGAAATACCAAGACTTACAGCGGAGGTTAAGGAAAATTATCAAGTTAGAGGAGGATAACATCAGGTTTTATCCCCTGTCTCGACATACTTTATTTCAAGTAGAAACTTGGGGTGTGGGTATACCGGTGATTAAACCCCCCAGTTCCGTGATTATTTGATTTTACCAATGGCTCCCCAGGCGTGGCGGTAGTTCAGGTAAAATGGCTGAAATATTGATTCTGGTGTTTTGAACCTCGGTTCCTTGCTGCATAAGGGTTTCAGCCTTTGACAGACAGGGGTAAAGTCCATTTCAGCCATCGCTTTTTCTGAACCTCGGAAACTGCCTCTAGACTTCTTACAGGGTAATGGTTTAAAATGCAGGGGTCCCCACTAGCTGGGGACACTAATCGAATGGAAACGTTGCCACCCCGTTCTCCCTTTACAGTCTTTAACGTGTCCCCACTAGCTGGGGACACTAATCGAATGGAAACTAGCCTGACTGATATCGGACTGCAACTGCTCTAATCTGTCCCCACTAGCTGGGGACACTAATCGAATGGAAACTTCTCATACTGACTGATTGATCATTTACAACAAATAGCAGCACTTGTCCCCACTAGCTGGGGACACTAATCGAATGGAAACTATGTTGCTGCGTAACTTACCGACCCGCTCAACCGTGTCCCCACTAGCTGGGGACACTAATCGAATGGAAACTGTTATTACGACACTTAACAAAAGACAAATACCTGTAAGTCCCCACTAGCTGGGGACACTAATCGAATGGAAACGACGTCGATTTTTGAAGCAATGGTTAATAGAACTTGGTCCCCACTAGCTGGGGACACTAATCGAATGGAAACGTATAGTTGCTGATGTTTGTTAGTTTGTCTCATCAGTAGTCCCCACTAGCTGGGGACACTAATCGAATGGAAACATATGGCAATTCCCAATTCCACATATCTTGGTCATTTACGTCCCCACTAGCTGGGGACACTAATCGAATGGAAACGCAGCTTGGGTATATGCATTGAAATCCATTCGACGTTTGTCCCCACTAGCTGGGGACACTAATCGAATGGAAACATAGATTGCGTGGGAAGGGATACAATTAGGATGTCCTCGTCCCCACTAGCTGGGGACACTAATCGAATGGAAACCTTTAGGAGGACATTATCATATGAACTTTCACTTACGTCCCCACTAGCTGGGGACACTAATCGAATGGAAACAAACCGTCGGACTTTAGTTGGGCTGCGATCGCATTTACCGTCCCCACTAGCTGGGGACACTAATCGAATGGAAACCAGAAAGGTCTGGAAGCGGTCTACTTGATAGATTACGTCCCCACTCGCTGGGGACACTAATCGAATGGAAACAACTATATCTACTAAATGGGGTATCCCATCTTTGTCGTCCCCACTCGCTGGGGACACTAATCGAATGGAAACGGCCGGCGTTCGTGCATGAGCAGACGGGCAGTCTGCCACAGTCCCCACTCGCTGGGGACACTAATCGAATGGAAACTCTTCTTGCCAGAGGTAATCATTGGATATATATTGAAGTCCCCACTCGCTGGGGACACTAATCGAATGGAAACTCCCTGATTAAAGAGCATATTGTGGGGGTTTGCAGAAATGTCCCCACTCGCTGGGGACACTAATCGAATGGAAACAATTTAACAAAAGCGAGTTTAACAAAACTCACCAAAAGCGTCCCCACTCGCTGGGGACACTAATCGAATGAATACGGTTGACGGTTGACGGTTGACTGTTGACTGTTGACGGTTGACGGTTGACTGTTAACGGTTGACACAAGATACCCAACTTGTCGGGTATCTTTCCCAGTGGAAGAGTGAGAAGAGAAACGCGATCGCATTGAGAATTGTATGGATTGATTGATGTTTCCCTGGGGATATCAATTGACTGTTGACGGTTGACTGTTAACGGTTGACACAAGATACCCAACTTGTCGGGGATCTTTCCCACTCGAAGAGTGAGAAGAGAAACGCGATCGCATTATTTGGAAGGCTAAAAATGGTCAAGTCCCCACTCCCCGGGGACATCAATAATGATTGTGTATAATATATTATTGTAACTTTTTATTGTATATAGTCAAATGGAAGATACACGCAATAAAATTATAAATTTTGTCGAATATGCTACTAATTTGAAAGGAGATGAAAAAGGGGAAGCACAAGTTTTTTGCGATCGCCTTTTTCAAGCATTTAATCACAAAGGCTATAAAGAAGCAGGAGCGGAACTAGAATATAGGGTAAAAGGTAAAGGCAAATCTACCAAATTTGCTGATTTACTATGGCGACCTCGGTTACTACTAGAAATGAAAAAACGAGGTGAGAAACTAGAAAAGCACCACGGACAAGTATTTGACTATTGGTTAGAACTAGTTCCCTATCGTCCAAAGTATGTAATTCTATGCAACTTTGATGAATTTTGGATTTATGACTTTGATATCCAACTCCAAGAACCAGTAGATAAAGTAACATTGCAAGATTTACCAAATCGCTTTACTGTATTAAACTTCCTATTTCCTGAAAATCGTAAACCATTATTTAATAATAATTTATTAGATGTTACAAGGCAAGCAGCCGATAAAGTTGCCCAAGTTTTTAATCGGTTAGTTGAAAGAGGAGAAAAAGAAGAAATTGCCCAAAAATTTATTCTTCAGTGTGTAGTTTCCTTATTCGCAGAAGATATTGATTTATTACCCAGAGGATTATTTAGTGAATTTTTAGATGATTGTCGTTCTAATCGAATTAGTTCCTACGATTTAATTGGTGGACTTTTTAATCAGATGGGAAGTGATCGCCCTGCGCCTCAAGATAGCCGTTATCGAGACGTTCCTTATTTTAATGCTGGTTTATTCTCTAAAATCGAACCAATTTCACTAACTAGAAGCGAAATTGATTTGTTAGCATCAGCAGCATCAGAAAAATGGTCAAAAGTAGAACCTGCTATTTTTGGGACATTATTTGAATCTAGCATGGGTAAAGAAGAGCGTCATGCTTTAGGCGCACATTACACCAGCCCCGCAGACATTCAAAAAGTAATTTTACCAACCATTGTCAGACCTTGGCAACAACGCATTGATGCTGTTAATAAACTCAACGAATTACTAGCACTCAGACAAGAATTAATTAATTTTACGGTTCTTGATCCTGCCTGTGGAAGTGGTAATTTTCTTTATGTTGCTTACAGAGAAATTAAGAGACTAGAGGCAAATTTATTAAACAAGATTCATGAAAATTTTAGTCTGCGTTCTACATCTAATCTAGGCACAATTTCCTTAGTAAAAACAACACAATTTTATGGATTAGATATTAAACCATTTGCCGTAGAACTAGCAAAAGTTACACTCATGATTGCTAAAAAATTAGCATTAGATGAAGAAAATCAGTTACTTCAGGTAGCACAAATGAGTTTACCTCTAGAACTAGATCGCGCCCTTCCTCTTGATAATTTAAATCAGAATATTTACTGTGATGATGCTTTATTTTGTGACTGGGTGAAAGCAGATGCAATTATTGGTAATCCCCCTTATCAATCAAAAAATAAAATGCAGCAGGAATATGGAGCAACCTATGTCAGTCAAGTAAGAGAAAAATATAAAGAAGTACCTGGAAGAGCAGATTATTGTGTTTACTGGTTTCGTCGGACTCATGATACTTTAAAAGATGGTGGACGTGCTGGACTGGTTGGTACAAATACCATCCGTCAAAACTACTCCCGTGAAGGAGGGTTAGATTATATAGTCAATAACGGTGGAACAATTACCGAAGCAGTTTCTACTCAAGTTTGGTCTGGTAGCGCAGTCGTTCATGTTTCTATTGTTAATTGGATCAAAGGTGAAGAATTAGGTGTAAAGAAATTATATACCCAACTTGGAGATGCTAAAGATAGCCCCTGGGAAATTGTAGAAGTTGAGCAAATTAACTCTTCTTTATCGGTAAAACTTGATGTTAGTCAAGCGAAAAAACTGGCAATTAATATAAACTCAGGAGCTTGTTATCAAGGACAAACTCATGGACATGAAGGATTTTTATTAACTGCTCAAGAAGCTGCTATCATGATCCGACAATCGAAGAATAATGCAGAAGTAATATTTCCTTACTTAATTGCTGATGAATTAATTGGTGGAAAACCTCCTATCCCTCAAAGATATGTCATAGACTTTCATCCTCGTGATCTCATCACTTCTAAGAAATATTCTGCACTCTTTACAAGAGTTGAAGCAATGGTACTACAAACCCGCAAAAATGCTGCTAAAAAAGAACAAAAGCGGAATGAAGAACTATTACAAAAAAGTCCCAAATCTAAAGTCAATAGACATCATCAAAATTTTCTCAGCAAATGGTGGCTACTTTCCTATCCTCGTGCAGAGCTAATTGAAAAAATTAAAAATCTTCCTAGATATATTGCTTGTGCGAGAGTAACTAAACGTCCAATTTTTGAATTTGTTAGTTCTTCAATACGTCCTAATGACGCACTTCAAGTTTTCTCTTTATCAGATGACTATTCCTTTGGAATTTTACAATCTGATATTCATTGGGAGTGGTTCACTACTCGTTGTTCAACTCTCACGGCAAGGTTTAGATATACTTCTGATACTGTTTTTGATTCCTTCCCCTTTCCCCAATCTCCCACACTGGCGCAGGTGAAAAAAGTAGCCACAACGGCAGTAAAATTGCGACAATTAAGACAGACAATTATGATAGACAATCAATGGAGTTTACGCGAACTTTATCGAACTCTAGAATTACCAGGAAAAAACCGTCTCCGCACAGCACATGAAGAACTCGATAGAGCAGTACGCGAGGCTTATGGTATTAAACGTCAAGACGATTTACTACAGTTTTTACTAGAATTAAATTTTATGGTTGCAGATAGAGAAGCCAACAATTTACCTGTAATAGCTCCTGGTTTACCTCCGTGTGTAACTAATCCTAGTGAGTTTATTACAGACGATTGTGTAAGAATGCCAGATTAAAATCTAACATAAACTTTTACCTGGAGCAGTAATCTGCGAGGTTATAGTCGGATGACTCGGCTCAGGAGAATGAATGCTGAGGAGCTTGAGCGCATCTTACAATTGAATGGAAACACACAGAAGATCCCCGACAATTCGGGGATCTTTCCTATTCCCTGAGAACAGTAATTGAAAGCAAACAAGGGATATTAGGGAGATTCTACAAAAATACTTTGGGCTATTTCTTGATCTAAAGCCGTGCGGGTTCTGCCGATAGAGATGATATAGGATGGAAAGCGCTGCTCTACAACTAATTGACTTCCGGGTAAAATGCCAAATGCCATCAGTTTTTGTAGTACTGCATCCTCTTGATTTCCTAAACTCACCACCTTTTGTGGTTTACCAATTTCCACTGTGGCCAAACTATTCATAATTAGAAATTCACTCCTAATAAGGTTAATGCCACATTGCTGATATATCCCATCAGGAAAGCAAAGGGAACAATAAACACAACAATGGCGACAGTGGTTTTTGCGCCCCTTTCTTTAATTAACATTTGTAATTGAGCAATACAGGGTAAAAACAAAGTCAAGACGATCGCAGCTACCACTAGTTGATTACCGGTGAGAGTTCCCTGTTTTTGTAAATCAAACAGTCCAGCAGCGCCATAATCTCTTCTAAAGAAACCATAGAGAAATATGGGGGCTGCTTGTTGAGGCATTCCCAGGGCTAAGGTTAAAGGTTCAATCCCCCTGATAATCATCTCAAATAATCCCGTTAATCGTCCCGCCCAAATCAGGACTGATGCCCAAATAAATAAAGGTAAGACTTCTAAAAAATACCACTTCATTCTGACCCAAGTTTTAGTCAGGACATTTTGGAATTTAGGCAGTCGCAAGGGGGGGATTTCCATATAAAATCTGCCAGAATTACCCGGTAATAATTGGGCTGTGAGATAACCCACTACTAGGAAAATCAGGGTAATAAACCCTCCCCAAAACAGTAAGGCCGCTGGTTTTTGTGCCAGCAGTCCTACAATTACACCCCACTGGGCGGCGCAGGGAACAGCTAGGGAAAGTAAAAATGTGGCAATTAAGCGCTCCCGCTTGGTTTCTAGAGTGCGGGTAACAATGGTTGCCATGGTATCGCAGCCTAGACCTAGCACCATGGGAATCACCGCACGACCTGATAAACCCACGGATTTGAATAACCGATCTAACATTAAAGATAGACGTGGTAGATAGCCGCTATCTTCTAGCAAGGAAAACATCAGGAAGTAAGTGGCGACTACAGGTAAGACTATGGCTGTAGCATAACGAACTCCCAGGGTAATGATGCCATAGTCATGAGCGATGAGGTCTTGTAGGGGTTGCCAAGGAATGACTACAGCAGTAATCTGGTTTACTAAGGGGTTGATTTGTTCCTCAAAAAAGGTTTCGATATGATCCACTAGTTCCCCAGCGCCAAATTCACCCACGAATTTATACACTCCGTAGTAAAGGATAACTACTAGAATGGGAAATCCTGTAATGGGGTTGACTGTTAGTCGGTGCAGTGTTTCGGTAAATGAGAATGTTGGTGCTTTGGTTTCCTGTAAGACTGCTGTTTCTAAAACTTGGGCTTGAGTTTGCCGAGTCTGGGCGATCGCTAATTTAATCGGTTGTCTGAGTTGATTTTGGGTAACGGTAATCAAGACTTCCAGATGATGACATTGTTCTTCATCCTGTTGTAAGATTTCCCACAAGGAAGGATCTTTTTGTAACAGTAATAGGGCTAGGCTCCGCAGGGACAGTGAGTAATTACTAAACAAATAGCGATCGCCCAAAGTTCCCCACCATGATTCTAATTGAGCAATGGCATCTTCAACAGGTTGGGGATAAGAAATATTACTAATCATATCTGTCTTTCCTTACACTGTAACCATAGTTGACTGCAGGGCAATAAACGGGGTGATTCTGTCTCGCAATTCCTCTATACCTTGGTTTAAAGCTGCTGCCATACAGACGACTGGAATTTGTAACTCTATTTCTAGGGTATCTTTTTGAACAGTAATTCCATAACGACGGGCTTCATCCATCATATTGACAGCTAACAACACAGGTAATTGAGCTTCCATAAGTTGAAACGTCAGGGGTAGCATCCGTGCTAAATTTTTGGCATCTACCACATGAACCACAGCGGATACTGGTTCTGTGAGTAATAAATCCCTGGCAACTTTTTCTTCTTCGCTGATAGGCATCAAAGAATACATCCCTGGTGTATCAATCACTGTGATAGTTTCTTCCCCTATTTGTGCCAGTCCACGACTCACTTCTACAGTAGTCCCTGGGTAGTTAGAAACCGTCATATAAATCCCAGTTAAGGCATTAAATAGCACACTCTTACCCACATTGGGCATACCCACCAAAGCAATGGGAGGAATAGAAGAAACTTTTTTATTAAATAGTTGACGATTATTGCTCAGAAATGGCAATTTTAATGAGGATTTACCACAGGATTTAGTCTTTGATTGGCATTTATAGCATTCCATAGCATTTTTTAGTTTATATCTACTGCAAGTAATTCTCAATTTAAAGTTTCCAGATGTTGTCAGCAGACATAGTTTATTACTTTTATTAATTTGTAATTGTCAATTACAAAACTTTGGCTTTTGTATTATTAATAACAAGTTTTAAGTAAATTAATTGACAATATATACACTAGATGGTAAAGCGAAAACTCCCTAGAAATTTGGGGTTGCCATCACAAGCCAAACCACCGGCAGCTGATTAAAATTTACTAACATTTTTGATTGAATAATTTGTGATTGTTATCAATCAAACATAAATATAGTTAAAGGCTAATACAGACCAACCTGATAGAAGTTAACCGTATATTTACTTACAAAAATTTACCAAAAATAAATGATAAACTTTTGCAAGAAGTTTGATAAGATGTTGTAGAAGTTTATTGAGATAGATAGTCATTAAGATGATATATCTCAATTATTAGTAAAAATTCTTAGGAGCTAAGGTCATGACAACCATGGCTGTGGAAACACAGGGTTCAATCCCCTGGTGGTCAGGAAATGCGCGGTTAACACAACTTTCAGGGCGACTCTTAGGCGCTCACGTTGCTCATGCCGGGTTAATTGTGTTTTGGGCAGGGGCAATTACCCTGTTTGAATTCACTAAATATGATGTTTCCCGACCCATGTATGAGCAAGGGTTAATCCTCTTGCCCCATTTGGCTACTCTGGGACTAGGTGTAGGGGATGGAGGACAAATAATTGATACTTATCCCTACTTTGTCATTGGTGTTCTACATTTAATTAGTTCTGCGGTTCTAGGTGCGGGCGGCATTTATCATGCTGTTGTCGGACCAGAAATACTACCAGAAAATAAAACCTTTTCTGGATTCTTTGGCTACGACTGGGAAGATGAAGACAAAATGACCACCATCATCGGTATTCATCTCCTATTATTGGGTTTAGGGGCTTGGTTATTAGTAGCAAAGGCGGTGTTTTGGGGTGGTATTTACGATCCACAAGTTGCATCTGTACGCATAATTACAGAACCGACCCTCAACCCTATCCGTATCTTTGGCTATCTGTTTGGTTGGTTTGGTAGTCAGGGAATGGCAGCTGTGAATAACCTAGAGGATGTCATTGGTGGACATATCTGGGTGGGAATACTCTGTATTGCTGGAGGATTTTGGCACATTTTTACTCAACCCTTTGCCTGGGCTAAAAAAGTATTGTTTTGGTCTGGTGAGGCTTACTTGTGCTACAGTTTAGGCGCTCTAGCATACATGGGTTTCTTTGCCGCCTACTTTGTCAGTGTCAACGATACAGTTTATCCCACAGTATTCTATGGTTCCTTGGGACTGAGTACAGATGCTTCAGGAGTTGTCACAGTTCGCACTTGGTTAGCAACCAGCCACTTAGCTTTGGCAATTGTATTTTTATGTGGTCATCTCTGGCACGCCTTCAGAGTCCGTGTTATCGCTGCGGGATTGAATTTTCAGCAAGGAGTGGTCAACTATGCGGGTATACCCGAAATGGGGAACTTAGATACCCCGGTGAATGCTTCTGATATCACCCTCAACTTTTTGAAATATCTGCCTATTTACCGTCCGGGCTTATCGCCTTTTTCAAGGGGTTTGGAGATTGGTATGGCACATGGTTACTTTTTGCTTGGGCCTTTTGTCAAACTCGGCCCTCTACGGAATACAGAGTTAGGTTCTCAGGCTGGTTTATTAGCCACCATTGCTCTGTTATTGATTTTATCTGTTTGTTTGTGGCTGTATAGCAGTACTAGTTTCTCAGATGGTAAACCTGCTGTGGGGGAATTACCAGAGAACATGAAAACAGGTAAGTCTTGGCAGGAGTTTAATGTTGGGTGGACAATTGGCGGCTGTGGCGGTGCTTTGTTTGCTTTTTTGCTGTTAACTAATAGCAGTTTGTTTTTTTAAATGAGGTAGATATTTCCCAATACTGAAGCAGATGCACACAAAATATTGAGAATCTTAATCATTTAATTTCTGACCAGCAACAAGTTTAAGTGACAAAATACCCAAATGTCGCTTATTTTTTGCTGTTGAATTTGCCACTATTTCTCAAAATATTAATTTTTGTAAGATGTATCTATATTTAGGAATTAATTGCAATAAGGTGGATTCAGATACTCAACAATCCCTGAAAGTATCAATCAATCAATTAACTATTTTTCTTAACAAGTACCAAGTAAGCAATGCAGACATACGACAATCCCAACGTCAAATACGATTGGTGGGCTGGTAACGCCCGTTTTGCTAACCTCTCAGGCTTATTTATTGGCGCTCACGTAGCACAAGCAGCCCTGACCACTCTCTGGGCGGGAGCCTTTACCTGGTTTGAAATCTCCCGCTATAACCCCGACATACCAATGGGCGAACAGGGGTTGATTTTACTACCACATTTAGCCACCTTGGGCTTTGGTGTAGGAGCAGGGGGGGAGGTAGTGAATACTTACCCCTATTTCGTTATCGGCGCTTTACATTTAATTTCTTCAGGTGTTTTGGGTGCGGGTGCCCTGTTTCATACCTTCAAAGCACCGAAAAACTTAAAAGACGCTCAGGGTCAAGCAAGTAAATTTCATTTTGAGTGGGATGACCCCAAACAGCTGGGCTTAATTTTGGGACACCATCTTCTCTTCCTCGGTGTAGCAGCTTTATTACTGGTGGGAAAAGCCATGTTCTGGGGAGGAATTTACGACAGCACAATTCATGATGTACGGCTAGTTACTCAGCCCACTCTTAACCCCTTTGTCATTTATGGCTATCAAACCCACTTTGCTAGTGTTAACAACTTAGAAGACTTAGTTGGTGGTCACATTTATGTAGGTTTCTTACTTATTGGTGGCGGTATTTGGCACATCATTACAGAGCCTTTTGCTTGGGCGAAAAAGCTGTTAATTTTCTCCGGGGAAGCCATTCTTTCCTATTCTTTAGGTGGTATTGCTTTAGCGGGATTTGTTGCAGCTTACTTCTGTGCTGTCAACACTTTAGCTTATCCTGTAGAATTCTACGGTCAAACATTAGATATCAAGCTGGGTGTTAGTCCTTACTTTGCCGACTCAGTCAAGTTAATTAATGGTGGTTACACTGCTAGAGCATGGTTGGCAAATGCCCATTTCTTTTTAGCTTTCTTCTTCTTGCAAGGTCATCTGTGGCACGCGCTACGAGCTATTGGTGTTGATTTTAAACAGGTTGAAAAGTCATTGAACGCTATTAGCGAGTCATGATGGGGCGCAGGGAGAATTTTGTTTAAATTTCTCCCTCCCTTAAGCCCACGGGAGTGCAGATTAAGGGCAAAGGTATCTGAGTTTTGAGGGTATTAACTTGTGACGATTTCTACTGAAAGAACTTTGGCCGCAGATACCAATTTATCTTGGTTAGTTGGTAATGCTCGTTTAATTGATTTGTCTGGTCAATTGTTGGGGGCTCATGTCGCTCATGCTGGGTTAATTATGTTTTGGGCAGGGATAACAACCATTTCTGAAGTTATCCGCTTTCTTCCTGGTGTCCCCATGTATGAGCAGGGGATGACTTTGTTACCTCATTTAGCAACTTTGGGTTGGGGTGTAAGTAGGGGTGGTGAGGTAGTTGATACCTATCCCTATTTTGTCATTGGTATGTTGCATTTAGTCGCATCGGCGGTATTGGCAGCAGGAGGACTTTTTCATGTGTTTCGGTCTCCAGGAATTTTATACAATCATGGTGGGCTGGTAGCAAAATTTCACTATGAATGGAATGATCCTAAAAAGTTGGGTTTAATTTTAGGGCATCACCTGATTATTCTTGGTTTGGGAGCATTGTTATTAGTTGTCAAAGCAATGTTTTTCGGGGGAATTTATGATCCTAATTTGGGTGATGTTCGCCTGATTAGCAATCCTAATTTAAACCCTGTGACAATTTTCGGCTACTTGGTGGGGATGAAAGATGGTAGCTGGAACCTTTTAGGGATGGCAAGTGTAGATAATTTAGAAGATGTCATTGGTGGTCATATTTGGATTGCTGCCATTCTGATTTTTGGCGGTATATGGCATATTATCGTACGTCCTTTTACTTGGTTAAGGCTAATTTTTCCCATAGAAAATGGTGAGGAAATTCTATCTTATAGCCTGTTGGGGTTAGCTTTAATGGCTTGGATTTCTACTGTATTTGTGGGTTATAATACGACGGTTTTCCCGGCGGTATTTTACGGTTCAGAACGTCTAGTTCTGGCAAACATTCAGTTTTTTCTTGGTGTGTTGGCATTCTTGGGTTATGTTTGGCATTATTGGCGTTTCCGTCAGGCTAATAATTAATTAAGTTTCGCTCAACACTAGCTAAATAATTGCTCATTCATGCCTGCGGTTTACAGCAGTTAACTGTAGGCTCTTTATTTCAATTTTGCTGAGGATAAGTAATGATAGCTATGGTTTTTTACGCCCTGTTCAGTTGGCTCATGGTAATTTTGTGTGTTTTCAGTATTTACAATACTATCAAAAAAGGCACAATTTATTTAAAAAGATTACATCAGATTCCTTGCCATAATTGCGATTTCTTTACTAATGATTATCGCCTCAAGTGTCCTGTTAATCCCATGAAAGCTTGTTCTGAGCAGGCAATTGGCTGTATTGATTTTGAACCGAAAACTTGTAATTGTAATGCTGCTCAAAAGGGAAAGCACAAAATTGGCGAGTAAATAAAGCCTTTTTCAGGATCATGAAGTACACATTAATTCCCTATTCCCTGTTCCCTTTCCTCACTGATAACTTCTCAACTCAAATAGGATGACTATAATAAAAAATGAAGTCTGAAGGCTGAAAAAATCATACTTCCTACTTCACCTTTTTTTAATACCAAATTGTAACTTTATGCTAGCGAAACATACTACTTACTGAAGTATCTTCATGGATTCGCCAAATGGTTTCCCCTAAGAGGTTAGCTACTGACAGGGTTACTAGTTGAGGAAAGCGATCGCTGTCTGTGATGGGAATAGTATTAGTAACTATCACCTCTTCAAACAGACCACTAGATAAACGTTCCTTAGCTGGTGGGGAAAACACCGCATGAGTTGCACAAGCATAGACTTGACGCGCCCCCCGCTCCCGCAGTAGTCGTGCGCCTTCGGTAATTGTACCGCCAGTATCAATCATGTCATCTACCAAAATGGCTGTTTTGCCCTTCACATCACCAATGACATTCATCACTTCAGCGACATTATGGGCTTGACGACGTTTATCGATAATAGCCAGGGGTGCATCATCGAGCTTTTTAGCAAATGCTCTGGCTCTTGCTACACCCCCGACATCGGGAGAGACAACGACAATATCTGACAGTTGTTTACTGGCCAAATAATCAAAAATGACTGGGGAACCGTAAACATGGTCAAAAGGTATATCAAAATAGCCTTGAATTTGCGCTGAGTGCAAATCCATGGCTAAAACCCGACTAGCGCCTGCTTTAGTAATCAGGTTAGCCACCAATTTGGCTGTAATTGACTCTCTACCCGCGGTTTTGCGGTCAGCGCGAGCATAGCCATAATAGGGAATTACTGCGGTTATCTGTCGTGCGGAAGCGCGACGACAAGCATCAACCATAATCAGCAATTCCATTAAGTTGTCGTTAACGGGTTTACAAGTTGGTTGGATTAAATAAACATCACAACCCCGGATAGATTCTTGAATTTGGACATATAGTTCCCCATCCGCGAACCTTTTACGAATCATTGGCCCCAAGTCCATCCCCAGGTAACGAGCGACTTCTTGAGACAGTGGTACATTAGCAGAGCCAGAAAAGAGTCGCAGGCGATGATTTTCTGTCACCCCTGTGATATCTGGTTGTACCTTTAAACTGGCAGAACTGAGCACAGCAGATCCTCGATGTGCATTCATGGCAATATTATCATTAGATATTTAGTAGATTTAACTCTCATGCCGTAAAAAAACTTCTGTGAGTTTTTCTTAAGCTTTCATACAAACTTTAAACATTTCTCAATATAGTTACTCTTGGCAGATATGGCAGTTTTGTTGGTGGATAAACCATTGAGAGAAGAGATACAGCAACACTGGCTCATAATTTCTTCAAGGAAGGTGAAATATTTGTGGGATACTCTTATGATACTAGCTGGAAAATTATAAACTAGTTCAGGAAATTTTGGATCGTAAATCACCCCAAAAATGTTTAGGTGTGACTAGGGTAGAGAATATATTACAATTGGCTTAATATGTGCATATTTAGAAAGTAATCGCCGAAGAGATTGTTAAACACATTGTTAAACACATTATTTATTACTGGTACTGATACCGACGCTGGCAAAACTGTTTTAACTACGGCTTTGGCGGCTTATTACCAAAAGTATTACCCCCAGAAAACTTGGGGAATAATGAAACCCATTCAGTCAGGTGTGGGCGATCGCGAATTATATCAAAAGTTATTTTCTTTACAGCAGTCATCGGAGGAAATTACCCCTTTATATTTTAACGCTCCTCTAGCCCCTCCCATCGCTGCCGCTAAGGAAAATCGCTCTGTGGATTTAGCTGTAGTATGGCAAGCTTTAACTCAATTGCGATCGCAGCGTGATTTTGTGCTGGTAGAGGCTTTAGGGGGTTTAGGTTCACCCATTACCGATGAGTTGACCGTGGCTGATTTAGCCGGTGATTGGCACTTACCTACAGTCTTAGTAGTACCAGTCAGACTAGGTGCGATCGCCCAAGCTGTGGCTAATGTAGCATTGGCTCGGCAATCAAAGGTAAATCTCAGAGGTATCATTCTTAACTGTGTGCAACCCCGGAATGAGGGGGAAATTGCTGATTTAACCCCGGCAGATTTAATTCAATCTTTAACTAATACCCCGGTTTTAGGTTGTTTACCTTACTTAGATAATCTAGCAGATTTAGAGCAACTTGCCTATGTAGCCTCAACTCTCCAGTGGGAAAGATTCGGGTAATTAGGAATTTTGATCTGAGAGGATGTTTGTCAAGTCATGATTAGTGTATCAACTATTGCTTGACCCCACCCTAACCCTCCCCTTGTAAGGCTATCCATTACCCGGATCTTTCTTAACATTCGTGAGAGCGATCGCTCGCAAACCCCCAAACCTTAATCCTCCGTTGATGATTCTCAATAAAATAAGGGTTTTATCAAGAATAATAAGGTACATTTTGTCAAGAGTAGGTAAATTTTCAAGCCTTGAAACCATTGCCACATAAATGTTTCAAGATTGTTAAGAAAGATGTGAGTAATGAATAGCCTTGTAAGGGGAGGGGACTGGATTTTATTGTTTCGGTGTGTCCCCCATTCCCTATTCCCTGTTCCCTGTTCCCTGTTCCCTAAGATAAAAATTACCTGTTGAAAACTTATCAAACATCCTCTGAGAGTTTCTAGTTTTATGCAAGTTGAACTTTTTAACCAAGAGTACACTGGGAAAATATCTTCATTTAACCTTACTCAAACGACCTGGACTTGATTAATTATGGTTTCCAGTTTTCCCCATTCTGCTGTTGATTTATCTGCTGTTCGTCTAGAAATTCGCGCCTTGGAACCCCAACTAGTAGAATGGCGCAGACAACTACATCAAAAACCAGAGTTGGGATTTCAAGAACGACTCACAGCACAGTTAGTTTCTCGCAAGTTGCAAGCATGGGGGATTGACCATGAGACAGGTATAGCGGAAACTGGTATTGTAGCCATAATTCAGGGTAATAAACCCGGTGGTGAGAAAGTATTAGCCATTCGTGCTGATATGGACGCTTTACCCATTCAAGAACTAAATGATGTCAGCTATAAATCCCAACATGACGGCGTGATGCACGCTTGCGGACATGATGGACATACGGCGATCGCCCTAGGTACAGCTTACCACTTACACAAGCACCGTCACAACTTGAGTGGCACTGTCAAAATCATCTTTCAACCTGCGGAAGAAGGCCCGGGGGGCGCAAAACCGATGATTAAACAGGGAGTACTCAAAAACCCCGATGTAGATGCCATCATTGGCCTGCACCTATGGAATAATTTACCATTAGGTACAGTAGGAGTGCGCCCAGGGGCGTTAATGGCATCTGTAGAATGTTTTAATTGTACCATTTTAGGTCAGGGTGGACATGGTGCCATGCCCCATCAAACCATTGATTCTATCGTCGTGGCGGCCCAAGTTGTCAATGCCCTGCAAACCATTGTCGCCCGGAACGTCAACCCCATAGATTCCGCCGTAGTTACAGTGGGAGAACTTCACGCCGGGACAAAACTTAATGTAATTGCTGATACCGCCCGCATGAGTGGTACTATCAGGTATTTTAACCCAGATTTAGCCGGATTCTTTCACCAGCGAGTTGAGTCAATCATTGCCGGGGTTTGCCAAAGTCACGGGGCAAAATATGATTTAGAATACTGGAATCTTTACCCCCCCGTGATTAATGATGCTCATATGGCGGAACTAGTCAGGTCAGTAGCTGCAGCGGTGGTAGAAACCCCTTTAGGTATTGTCCCCACCTGTCAAACTATGGGGGGTGAGGATATGTCATTCTTTTTACAAGAAGTTCCTGGCTGTTATTTCTTCCTGGGTGCTGCTAACCCCCAGAAAAATCTGGCTTATCCCCATCATCATCCCCGATTTGATTTTGATGAAACAGCCTTAGCCATGGGTGTAGAAATATTTGTGCGTTGTGTGGAGAAATTTTTTGACCGATGACTAATATTGCTCCTTGGCGCAGTGCGATCGCCCGTGGACTGCATGGAATAGATGACCAGGGTATCCGCGAATGACTGTGATATTTCTGCGCTGGGGACTCTGGGTGATTTCGGTGGTAGTGCGATCGCTGATCGGGGGCTTACAAGGGTAGGTTTTTTACATTGTCGTGAGGGTAAGACTTGGTGGACAAGGAGACAAAGGAGGAAAACAGTACAAAGTCTGTTGACGGTTGAGTATTCTAGATAACCCACTAGTCCCCTTGCAGTGGGCTTTACTATGAGACTCTTAATTTATTCCCTGGCTTCCTAAAAAATCTATCTAAAGATAGATGACAAAATTACCTAAATAATATTACTGATGCCACAAGATAAAAAAATGCACTTTTAAACTGAAGGTAAGTTGATTATGGTATTCTTGGATTGTGATTGAATCAATATTTGGGCTAGGAAAAAGAATGTTTTAAAATTTACGAATACACGCCTTATGTGAATTATAAATGCCCAAGCTATAGCAAGGGTTTCAGGCTGTGGTTTAGCCAAGGTGTTTAACCATGCTGACGTATTTACGACTTTCCAGACTCCAAATCACATAAGCCGTATATCTAGCATAGATATACATCATTAGATTGTTTTATACTTCAAAAGACAGCTTTTTAAATTAGGAGACTACAAGAATGTGGAATGGCTATAGAGGTTTTATACTGTGTTTAGTAATTGGCTGTCTACTTTTTATAACCTTGGATTTGATAATTGTTACTGAAAGTGCCAGTGCTTACCGCATGATAGATATCCGAGATTACAATGGAAACGTTACAACTTGGGGGTGGTGGTTAGTTAATATTTTTGCGCCATTCTTTATAACATTTGAACTGATCAAGATAGTTGTGGGAATAATATGCCTACCTTTAGCATTATTTGGTATGGAGTTTGGCTTTGACCTTTTGGCAGGTGCTTGGTCAAATATTACGGTTATGTGGCCTGGACTACTTATATGGGGTTTAGGTAGTATTAAGTAGCTAGTTTGTGACATAAGACATCACTCATTACTTAGCCGCTCAATAATCCGGGGTAAATCGTTCAATGATAACCCTCAAATGACGTAAAATTGTTCCCAAACAGGTAGTCCGCCCCCATTTATTGAGCGGATACAACATTACTCATAGGCTGAATAATATGGATAATTGGACAACTGAGCGAGTCATAAAAGCTGGTAGAATTGCTATTTGGATTGCTATAATCAGCTTTTTGATACCTTTTGGTAGAGGATTGGTTGATGGTTTTTTACTGGAAAGTAAATTAATTAACCAGTTGGAATATAAAAGGCGTACTGATAATATAACTATATTAGATGAATTGACAGGACTTGCGCTAATTTCATCTGTAGCCTTTGCATTTTCAGCAGCAGCAGAAGCAAATGGACGTACTAAAGAAAGTAGACTTGGAAAGCAAGAATTAGGTCGAAAATTTACATCGGATGAAATCCATCGTGCTACGAGTGCCTACTATGATAATCCAATGCTATTTCCTTGGTTTCATACTCTTATGATTCCTCAATGGGGAGTGAGATTTCATTTACAGCAGGGTTGGACAGGTATACCAAGAGAAATCTTAGAAAAACCTACGAATATTGAAACAAGAGAACACTAATTTAAGAGGATGTTTTAAAAGTGGGGGGGGTGTTGTAAGAGGATGTTTTAAAAGTCTCTCATGATGTATCAAATATTTTCATACTCTAAGGCTGCATTACAACTCTAATGAACTCACCTTCCAAAATTCAGATAACTTTTTCACTAATGGTCAATTCGTTGACTTAGAGAACTTAGCTGATACCAGAGACCTTGACAACAACCCCGAAACCGATCGCTATATTCAATTTGGGTATGCTGACTTTGCAGGGAAATGGCCTAACCAACCCCTACCGTTAAAATTAGGAGACTTCAACTTTACCACCAGTGGGGACTTTGAAGGAACTCAACTTAAAGTGACTTCCGATAATTTAGCTCCTGGTTATAGCCTAGAAAGTCAATCAATCACGGTGAATACAGCAGTCAGTGGACTCGCTGCGGATATTGATGGTAATGGTAGGGTGACCGGTGCTGATTTACTATTCATTGACCAATATCTGCTATTACGGAATAATCCTAATGTTGATGCGATTTTACAAAGCTCCTTATTTGTGCGTTGTGTGGAGAAATTTTTAAGCAATGAGTAATTAAGCAATGAGTAATATTGCTCCTTGGCGCAGTGCGATCGCCCGTGGACTGCATCACAATCGCAGCCTTGTATACTCTCGTTACTTCCAACTAGCCACAGTTAAAGAAAATGGTCGCCCTGCAAATCGTACCGTGGTTTTTCGTGGTTTTCTGGAAGATAGTAACCAGGTAAAATTAATTACTGATGGACGCAGTGACAAAATCAACCACATCAAACAACAACCCTGGGCAGAAATTTGTTGGTACTTCCCCAACACCAGGGAACAATTTCGCCTTTCTGGGTGCTTAAAGATAGTGGGAAGTGAGGATAATAATTCTATCCTCCAACAAGCCCGGATGAAAACTTGGCAACAATTAAGCGATGGGGCGCGGTTACAATTTGCTTGGCCTCATCCGGGTAAACCGAGGGTAGGTCAACCGGAGGCCTTTGACCCCCCAGCACCTCATCCCACCCAACCAGTAGGGAATTTTTGCCTACTACTACTTGAACCTGTGGAAGTAGAGCATTTACAATTGCGTGGGGAACCACAAAACCGGCGAATTTACCGCCTAGATGCACAGCAAAACTGGTTAGTTGAAGAACTTAACCCTTAGAGGATGTTTGATAAGTCATGATTAGTGTATCAACTATTGTTTCACCCCACCCTCTCCTTGCAAGGGTAGGTTTTTAATATGATCTGTGAAGGCAAGACTAGGAAGACAAGGAAGGAAAGTGGACAAGGAAGATTTTATACGGACAATGGTCTTTTAAGGGGCTATTTTTCTTACTAAAAATACAGACTTTGTACTGTTTTTCTCCCTTGTCACCTTGTCCACCTTGTCCACCTTGTCTTGTCCTTGTACGGGGAGGGGACTGGATTTTATTGTTTCGGTGTGTCCCCCATTCCCTGTTCCCTGTTCCCTGTTCCCTGTTCCCTAAGATAAAAATTACCTGTTTAATACTTTCCAAACATCCTCTTAGATTCCGGCACCATCGAGAAATTGCTGGATTTCCTTATCTCTGAGGCTACACAAGGGCGCATCGGGGGGTAACTCATCTGCATGGGAGAGCACAGAAACCGCCAAAACATGGTTTTTTGTGGTAGATTGACTCTCTTTGAGGTTTTGGATTTCCGTTTCTAATGATGAAATCCGATCTACCAAGGCGCGAATTACTTGGGCTTCCGAGTCTGGTAAGTTGTTATGTTCTAGGGGAGCAACTCGCGCCCCGGAACGATAAACAATGCGACCAGGTACCCCCACCACTGTGCAATCACTAGGAACATCCCTAAGAACCACTGAACCCGCACCAATGCGGACATTATTACCAATTTGGATATTTCCTAATACTTTGGCTCCTGCGCCCACTACCACATTTTCCCCTAGGGTGGGGTGGCGTTTACCTGTTTGTTTACCAGTTCCTCCCAAGGTGACACCTTGATAAATTAGGGCATAATCCCCGATTATAGCTGTTTCACCAATCACAACCCCCATACCGTGGTCAATAAACACACCTTGGCCAATTGTCGCCCCTGGGTGTATTTCCACTCCTGTGAAAAACCTACCGATATGGGAAATCAACCGGGGTAAAAAGGGAACACCAATATTATGCAGCCAGTGAGCCAGGCGATGGAATATTAGGGCTTGCAAACCTGGGTAGCAAAACAGGACCTCTAGCCAGTTACGGGCGGCTGGGTCACGTTCAAAGATGATGCCAAAATCAGCGCGTAGTCTAGATAGCACGATGTAGTACCGATGCAAAAATGTTAACAATTGCTGGCGTTTTTTTCTTGCTTCATTCTGGAAATGTGGGGGCTAACCAGTCCACAAGTTCAACGACTAATCTAGCCGCTATGATATACCTAACTTCCCACTTGCAGGCCTTACCGATCCTGTGTTGAGGTTGCTGCTCTCCCTGGGGAGGTGGAGGGTAGACCCCCAACAGCAACTATTAAACCCAGAATATAAAGCTAATCATAACATATTTGAACAGACGTTAATCCAAAAATCGCAATAATACCCCGGTTTTGAGTAATCCTTTCTCTTGACTGTAACTACTGATAGTCAGCGATCGCAGCTTTTGCCAAAAAGATTGACCTACTATTTCCACTAACTGCAAAGTGGGTAATTGACGCTCTAGGAGGGTGCGGCTTTGAGTCCAATCCAGATATACATACCCTTGATTGGGTTGGGGGAGGGCGTTAATACTATCTTGGAAATAGCGATCGCCAACTATAGGACTGTTCTGATTTGTGATTAATGGGGCTAAGGTTTCCCAACTAGAGGCAAAAATTTCATAATTCCCCACATTGGTATGTACACCCCGTACTTCAGCCTCAATATTAAATGATGGGCGTTCTAGGGTATGGGTTTGTGCTGCAGTTAGCTCAGTCCAAGCAAAGACAGTGTTTTGATTCCAGTTAAAAGAACTCACACTCAGCCCATCTGCGGCGGCGATGCTATCTAAACGAGCAATACCCCCTGGGACATCCTCTAATTTTTCCACCACAAACACCCAATCAACCCCCCTTCCGGGATGGGGTAAAACAGCTAAAGCATATTCTCCTTTTACCCAACTAAAAATCTCCTGAGTCTTCACCCCCAGATTTTCCCATGGTTTGAGCCAGCTAGAAATAGCATCTGTCCCGGAACCAGACGCTTGTTTCCACAGTTGACCTAAATCACTGTTGGGCAAATTATTTAAATGGGTACCAGAAACCACCAAACCAGCCCCCTGGGGTATATATGCTAACGCCCCCACATTTTGACTCAGGGGGGGAGAAACCGGGATAATTTCCGAGTTAGTCAGGAAATTACTTTCTGCTAACAGTCCTTGGGGATGTAAAGACAAACAAATAAATTGACTATCAAAGGTGACTGTAGGTAATTCTAAACCTTGCCATGCAGCCACGGCGGGAAGATTGACAAAAGCAACAGCCACGGAGCTTTTAGGTAGCTGTTGCAGCGCTCTTTGGTACTGGGAGGAGCTGGACAAATTCACATCGGGAGCTTGGACATTATTAATTGCGTCTCGTAGCACCTTGGGATGATTAGCAAACAAAACAAAGTCACCCACCACCGCAGCTGACAAAGAAGTATGGAGCTGGTAACCAGAGTCAGATAGCAGCTTTACCCCTGCATATTTCTCTACTTCCAAGTTAGCCCCAGCCAATACCCGGCGAGAAAATAATAACTCTACAAACTCCCGGCTGATTTCTGGTTTCTTGGTTGCTAGGGCCATCAAATACCCTGGTTGCTCTCCGTTTTCTGGGTCGCGGTCAATATCCGTACTGGTGACTGCGAGGGTAATTTCCTTACCTAGCCAGGGTTTAATATCTTGTTTGTAATCTAGGTCTGTCTCAGCTAATAAACTGGTTTTGAGTTGGGATAATTCTTTTTGATTCTCCCACAGTAGTACAGGATTATTCAGTAAAGACACCATCACCGGCGCTACTTTGGAGACGAATATAGCAGCCTGGGGTTGAGAGATAGAACTGGCAAGGTTAACAGGTTTCTTGGCGAAAAACCAGTAAAATAACCCCACAGCTATGATTACCAGGGCGATCGCCCCAGCTACCAAAAAACCAAAGGATGAGCGTTGGCTATTGACATTAGACATATTGACAGTGCTTTTATTGGTGTAACTTGGTTTTACTACTCCCAGGGGAATAGATGCTGATGCCAGGAAAAAGATTTTCTGTCACCATAAAGGGTATAGGTTGTTTACAAAAATCTCATGACAGGGAATCCTTCTGGTCAACTCATTACTCAAATTAGTGTAGAGGAACTAGCGCAACGTCTATCTGCAGGTGATGCAAGTATTCAGTTAATAGATGTGCGCGAACCCCAAGAAATAGCAACTGCTAGTATTGAGGGGTTTGTCAATCTCCCCTTAAGCGAATTTGGGGAATGGGCCGACCAAATCACCACTATGTTTAATCCCGAAGGGGAAACCCTTGTGTTATGTCACCACGGTATTCGCTCCGCCCAGATGTCCCAGTGGCTAGTTGCTCAAGGTTTTACCAATGTTAGAAATATAACAGGTGGTATAGATGCCTACTCTATCTTAGTTGATTCTTCTATTCCTCAATATTAACATATTTACAGATGGCATTGCCTAGGTGCAACTGATGATCACATCCGAGCAATGCTATTCTGAAGATCATACCGTCTGAGATGTGACTAATTATGCATACATATGGCTTTTGGGTAAAAGTAATTTATACTACATATTCTCCCAAAGCGAGATGCAATAATACCTAAATAATAAAGTGCAAAATAAACTGAACTAATTAAATATTCTGCTACATTAATTAACTATTATTCCGATTTTTTGCTTTTAAAACCCTTTTTTTTTCCACTTTAATTAAATCTGCCTTCAGCCAAATATACCTTATGCAAGTCCAGTTAACCAATCGACAACAGCATATACTTTGGGCAACAGTACGTCATTACATCGCCACTGCGGAGCCTGTAGGTTCAAAAGCCTTGGTTGATGAATATGACCTGGGTGTGAGTTCAGCGACAATTCGTAATGTCATGGGTGTGTTAGAAAAATCGGGATTACTTTATCAACCACACACCTCCGCTGGGCGCATACCCTCAGATTCCGGCTATCGTATCTATGTTGACCAGTTAATTATACCTTCTCTAGGATATACTACCCGCACAGAACTGGTAGCCAAGGAGGTAGAACAAGCTCTACAAAATCGCCTCCATTGGGAAGATTGGAGCTTGGAAGCCATATTACAAGGTGCAGCGCAAATTTTAGCCACGGTCAGCGGCTGCATTAGCTTAATTACTATGCCCCAAACTACCACAGCAATTGTGCGCCATTTGCAATTAGTGCAAATTGAAGCTCACAAGATTATGCTGATTATGGTCACCGATGCCTATGAAACCCATTCTAAACTGATCAACCTATCCCCCGCCGAGGAAGAGACAAAACTTGACCCAGAGAAAATAGATCATGAGTTGCAGATAGTCTCTAATTTTCTCAATTCCCACTTGCGGGGGCGCAGTCTGTCGGAATTACCTTCCCTACAGTGGACTGAGTTAGATCAGGAGTTCCAACGTTATGGCGAATTTTTGCAAAGTTCAGTCACAGACTTGACTCGCAGCCATATGACACCAACTACAACCCAAATTATGATCAGGGGTGTAGCGGAAGTTTTGCGTCAGCCGGAATTTTCTCAATTACAGCAAGTACAAACCATTATCCACTTGCTCGAAGAAGAACAAGAGCAACTGTGGCCGTTGATCTTTGCTGAACCGGAAACCCAAGAGATAGGTAAGTCTAAGGTCACAGTTCGCATTGGTACAGAAAACCCCCTGGAGCCTATGCGCACCTGTACTTTAATTTCTTCTACCTATCGCCGGGGTATGCTACCTGTAGGAAGTGTGGGAGTATTAGGACCTACACGCCTGGATTATGAAAGTGCGATCGCCGTTGTAGCTGCTGCTGCTGACTACCTTTCAGACGCTTTTAGTTAAGTTGGTATACAAGAAGATGCTCAGAAAAATTGGTTTTGGTTTACTATGGCTGGGATTTCTCAGCTATGCTTTTATTTTTGCTCCCCCAGATCAACCTGATACTTGGGAGTTAATTCAAAGGCTTTCCCTGGGAAAATGGCAAGATATTAACCCCCTAGTCATAGCATTATTTAACCTCATGGGCATCTGGCCTGTAATTTACAGTGCAGTACTGTTAAGTGATGGTACAGGGCAAAAAATCCGCGCTTGGCCTTTTGCAGTCGCTTCTTTTGCTG
Organism: Anabaenopsis elenkinii CCIBt3563; assembly: GCF_015245355.1. GTDB lineage: Bacteria > Cyanobacteriota > Cyanobacteriia > Cyanobacteriales > Nostocaceae > Anabaenopsis > Anabaenopsis elenkinii. The sequence goes on from NZ_CP063311.1 coordinate 2,288,399, forward strand.
TTGGGGCTTTTGCTGTTTTACCTTACTTAGCTTTACGCTCACCAAATCAGGTGTTTTCTGGTAAAAAGACTCTCTTACTCAAGTTGCTAGATTCCCCTGTGACTGGTGTGATTTTAACTATAGTCGTGGTGATTCTCCTCGCCTATGGTTACACAGGGGATGTTGCAAATTTTATACAGCATTTCCAAAGCAGCCGTTTCATTCATGTGATGAGTTTAGATTTCTGTCTACTTTGTCTGTTATTTCCCACATTACTGGGGGATGATATGGCGCGTCGGGGTGTGAAAAATCAGGGTTTTTTCTGGTTAATAGCTTTAATTCCTTTATTGGGCCCCTTAATTTATTTATCTGTGCGTCCGCCGTTACCGGAATTAAATACCTGATAAATTTGAGGTAGTTGCCACCAAGGAACATGGGGGTATTCGTGATGTTCGTAATGGTAACCAAAATGGTAGCAAGTGATAAATGACCACCAAATAGGACGGCTAATAGTCTGGGAACGATGAGGGTCTTGATAACCTTCTACTGGTTCACTATGGGGTAGAAAGGTGCCAAAATAGAATAATTGTAGGGAACTTAAAATTGAGGGAATTACCCAAAAATAATTGAGGTTATCCTCTGGCAGATGTCCGAGATATTTTCCTAAGTTATAAATAATCATTAATGTGATTATTTGCCACCAACTCCAGTAACCTTTCATGAAGTATAAATACCAAGCTAAGAAGTTTTTATATTTACCATTATGAAAATCTGGATCTTTGGCTGTGGCTGGATTATGGTGATGTAACCAGTGCTTTTTTAATAGTTTGGGATAGGATAACAGTCCATACAGAAATAGGCACAATGAACCTATGAAATGGTTGATTTTGAGATTTTTGGGAAAAACTACCCCATGCATGGCATCATGGGCTGTAATAAATAATCCTGTGTATAAAAATGTTTGCCAAAGTATAATCGGCAATAGGAGCCAAATTTTCCACTGGGAGATGTCAATATAAAGTAACACACCCAGACTGATAGCCCATATAGTCATAATCNCTTTTCAGGTGCTTACTATCTTTTGCTGCTTCTAATATAATTTGTGTAGCATTAATATTGCGCTCAGTGTAAGCACGAAACCCATTACCCCAACTTGCTCGCACCCCCGCTTGGGCAGCTTGATGGTAAACTATATCTACATCTTCTAGCAGTGTCTGCCAATCCAAAACCTGAATATCTCTCTCAATTAAAGTAAAAGCAGGATGATTTTGGAAATTGGCGATGTTCTTCCGCTTCAGTTCAGGACTGTAGTAATCATTGAACTCGTCTACTCCAATAACTTGCTGTCCTTGATTTAAAAGAGTTTCTACAAGATGAGAACCGATGAATCCGGCGGCTCCGGTAACGATATTTTTAGTCATGAGATAATTTAGTATAGGGTGTATATCTGAAGATGACATTTTCCCTCCCCTTTGTAAGGGGAGGGGACTGGATTTTATTGTTTCGGTGTGTCCCCCATTCCCTGTTCCCTGTTCCCTGTTCCCTGTTCCCTAAGATAAAAATTACCTGTTTAATACTTTCCAAACATCCTCTTAGATTCCGGCACCATCGAGAAATTGCTGGATTTCCTTATCTCTGAGGCTACACAAGGGCGCATCGGGGGGTAACTCATCTGCATGGGAGAGCACAGAAACCGCCAAAACATGGTTTTTTGTGGTAGATTGACTCTCTTTGAGGTTTTGGATTTCCGTTTCTAATGATGAAATCCGATCTACCAAGGCGCGAATTACTTGGGCTTCCGAGTCTGGTAAGTTGTTATGTTCTAGGGGAGCAACTCGCGCCCCGGAACGATAAACAATGCGACCAGGTACCCCCACCACTGTGCAATCACTAGGAACATCCCTAAGAACCACTGAACCCGCACCAATGCGGACATTATTACCAATTTGGATATTTCCTAATACTTTGGCTCCTGCGCCCACTACCACATTTTCCCCTAGGGTGGGGTGGCGTTTACCTGTTTGTTTACCAGTTCCTCCCAAGGTGACACCTTGATAAATTAGGGCATAATCCCCGATTATAGCTGTTTCACCAATCACAACCCCCATACCGTGGTCAATAAACACACCTTGGCCAATTGTCGCCCCTGGGTGTATTTCCACTCCTGTGAAAAACCTACCGATATGGGAAATCAACCGGGGTAAAAAGGGAACACCAATATTATGCAGCCAGTGAGCCAGGCGATGGAATATTAGGGCTTGCAAACCTGGGTAGCAAAACAGGACCTCTAGCCAGTTACGGGCGGCTGGGTCACGTTCAAAGATGATGCCAAAATCAGCGCGTAGTCTAGATAGCACGATGTAGTACCGATGCAAAAATGTTAACAATTGCTGGCGTTTTTTTCTTGCTTCATTCTGGAAATGTGGGGGCTAACCAGTCCACAAGTTCAACGACTAATCTAGCCGCTATGATATACCTAACTTCCCACTTGCAGGCCTTACCGATCCTGTGTTGAGGTTGCTGCTCTCCCTGGGGAGGTGGAGGGTAGACCCCCAACAGCAACTATTAAACCCAGAATATAAAGCTAATCATAACATATTTGAACAGACGTTAATCCAAAAATCGCAATAATACCCCGGTTTTGAGTAATCCTTTCTCTTGACTGTAACTACTGATAGTCAGCGATCGCAGCTTTTGCCAAAAAGATTGACCTACTATTTCCACTAACTGCAAAGTGGGTAATTGACGCTCTAGGAGGGTGCGGCTTTGAGTCCAATCCAGATATACATACCCTTGATTGGGTTGGGGGAGGGCGTTAATACTATCTTGGAAATAGCGATCGCCAACTATAGGACTGTTCTGATTTGTGATTAATGGGGCTAAGGTTTCCCAACTAGAGGCAAAAATTTCATAATTCCCCACATTGGTATGTACACCCCGTACTTCAGCCTCAATATTAAATGATGGGCGTTCTAGGGTATGGGTTTGTGCTGCAGTTAGCTCAGTCCAAGCAAAGACAGTGTTTTGATTCCAGTTAAAAGAACTCACACTCAGCCCATCTGCGGCGGCGATGCTATCTAAACGAGCAATACCCCCTGGGACATCCTCTAATTTTTCCACCACAAACACCCAATCAACCCCCCTTCCGGGATGGGGTAAAACAGCTAAAGCATATTCTCCTTTTACCCAACTAAAAATCTCCTGAGTCTTCACCCCCAGATTTTCCCATGGTTTGAGCCAGCTAGAAATAGCATCTGTCCCGGAACCAGACGCTTGTTTCCACAGTTGACCTAAATCACTGTTGGGCAAATTATTTAAATGGGTACCAGAAACCACCAAACCAGCCCCCTGGGGTATATATGCTAACGCCCCCACATTTTGACTCAGGGGGGGAGAAACCGGGATAATTTCCGAGTTAGTCAGGAAATTACTTTCTGCTAACAGTCCTTGGGGATGTAAAGACAAACAAATAAATTGACTATCAAAGGTGACTGTAGGTAATTCTAAACCTTGCCATGCAGCCACGGCGGGAAGATTGACAAAAGCAACAGCCACGGAGCTTTTAGGTAGCTGTTGCAGCGCTCTTTGGTACTGGGAGGAGCTGGACAAATTCACATCGGGAGCTTGGACATTATTAATTGCGTCTCGTAGCACCTTGGGATGATTAGCAAACAAAACAAAGTCACCCACCACCGCAGCTGACAAAGAAGTATGGAGCTGGTAACCAGAGTCAGATAGCAGCTTTACCCCTGCATATTTCTCTACTTCCAAGTTAGCCCCAGCCAATACCCGGCGAGAAAATAATAACTCTACAAACTCCCGGCTGATTTCTGGTTTCTTGGTTGCTAGGGCCATCAAATACCCTGGTTGCTCTCCGTTTTCTGGGTCGCGGTCAATATCCGTACTGGTGACTGCGAGGGTAATTTCCTTACCTAGCCAGGGTTTAATATCTTGTTTGTAATCTAGGTCTGTCTCAGCTAATAAACTGGTTTTGAGTTGGGATAATTCTTTTTGATTCTCCCACAGTAGTACAGGATTATTCAGTAAAGACACCATCACCGGCGCTACTTTGGAGACGAATATAGCAGCCTGGGGTTGAGAGATAGAACTGGCAAGGTTAACAGGTTTCTTGGCGAAAAACCAGTAAAATAACCCCACAGCTATGATTACCAGGGCGATCGCCCCAGCTACCAAAAAACCAAAGGATGAGCGTTGGCTATTGACATTAGACATATTGACAGTGCTTTTATTGGTGTAACTTGGTTTTACTACTCCCAGGGGAATAGATGCTGATGCCAGGAAAAAGATTTTCTGTCACCATAAAGGGTATAGGTTGTTTACAAAAATCTCATGACAGGGAATCCTTCTGGTCAACTCATTACTCAAATTAGTGTAGAGGAACTAGCGCAACGTCTATCTGCAGGTGATGCAAGTATTCAGTTAATAGATGTGCGCGAACCCCAAGAAATAGCAACTGCTAGTATTGAGGGGTTTGTCAATCTCCCCTTAAGCGAATTTGGGGAATGGGCCGACCAAATCACCACTATGTTTAATCCCGAAGGGGAAACCCTTGTGTTATGTCACCACGGTATTCGCTCCGCCCAGATGTCCCAGTGGCTAGTTGCTCAAGGTTTTACCAATGTTAGAAATATAACAGGTGGTATAGATGCCTACTCTATCTTAGTTGATTCTTCTATTCCTCAATATTAACATATTTACAGATGGCATTGCCTAGGTGCAACTGATGATCACATCCGAGCAATGCTATTCTGAAGATCATACCGTCTGAGATGTGACTAATTATGCATACATATGGCTTTTGGGTAAAAGTAATTTATACTACATATTCTCCCAAAGCGAGATGCAATAATACCTAAATAATAAAGTGCAAAATAAACTGAACTAATTAAATATTCTGCTACATTAATTAACTATTATTCCGATTTTTTGCTTTTAAAACCCTTTTTTTTTCCACTTTAATTAAATCTGCCTTCAGCCAAATATACCTTATGCAAGTCCAGTTAACCAATCGACAACAGCATATACTTTGGGCAACAGTACGTCATTACATCGCCACTGCGGAGCCTGTAGGTTCAAAAGCCTTGGTTGATGAATATGACCTGGGTGTGAGTTCAGCGACAATTCGTAATGTCATGGGTGTGTTAGAAAAATCGGGATTACTTTATCAACCACACACCTCCGCTGGGCGCATACCCTCAGATTCCGGCTATCGTATCTATGTTGACCAGTTAATTATACCTTCTCTAGGATATACTACCCGCACAGAACTGGTAGCCAAGGAGGTAGAACAAGCTCTACAAAATCGCCTCCATTGGGAAGATTGGAGCTTGGAAGCCATATTACAAGGTGCAGCGCAAATTTTAGCCACGGTCAGCGGCTGCATTAGCTTAATTACTATGCCCCAAACTACCACAGCAATTGTGCGCCATTTGCAATTAGTGCAAATTGAAGCTCACAAGATTATGCTGATTATGGTCACCGATGCCTATGAAACCCATTCTAAACTGATCAACCTATCCCCCGCCGAGGAAGAGACAAAACTTGACCCAGAGAAAATAGATCATGAGTTGCAGATAGTCTCTAATTTTCTCAATTCCCACTTGCGGGGGCGCAGTCTGTCGGAATTACCTTCCCTACAGTGGACTGAGTTAGATCAGGAGTTCCAACGTTATGGCGAATTTTTGCAAAGTTCAGTCACAGACTTGACTCGCAGCCATATGACACCAACTACAACCCAAATTATGATCAGGGGTGTAGCGGAAGTTTTGCGTCAGCCGGAATTTTCTCAATTACAGCAAGTACAAACCATTATCCACTTGCTCGAAGAAGAACAAGAGCAACTGTGGCCGTTGATCTTTGCTGAACCGGAAACCCAAGAGATAGGTAAGTCTAAGGTCACAGTTCGCATTGGTACAGAAAACCCCCTGGAGCCTATGCGCACCTGTACTTTAATTTCTTCTACCTATCGCCGGGGTATGCTACCTGTAGGAAGTGTGGGAGTATTAGGACCTACACGCCTGGATTATGAAAGTGCGATCGCCGTTGTAGCTGCTGCTGCTGACTACCTTTCAGACGCTTTTAGTTAAGTTGGTATACAAGAAGATGCTCAGAAAAATTGGTTTTGGTTTACTATGGCTGGGATTTCTCAGCTATGCTTTTATTTTTGCTCCCCCAGATCAACCTGATACTTGGGAGTTAATTCAAAGGCTTTCCCTGGGAAAATGGCAAGATATTAACCCCCTAGTCATAGCATTATTTAACCTCATGGGCATCTGGCCTGTAATTTACAGTGCAGTACTGTTAAGTGATGGTACAGGGCAAAAAATCCGCGCTTGGCCTTTTGCAGTCGCTTCTTTTGCTGTTGGGGCTTTTGCTGTTTTACCTTACTTAGCTTTACGCTCACCAAATCAGGTGTTTTCTGGTAAAAAGACTCTCTTACTCAAGTTGCTAGATTCCCCTGTGACTGGTGTGATTTTAACTATAGTCGTGGTGATTCTCCTCGCCTATGGTTACACAGGGGATGTTGCAAATTTTATACAGCATTTCCAAAGCAGCCGTTTCATTCATGTGATGAGTTTAGATTTCTGTCTACTTTGTCTGTTATTTCCCACATTACTGGGGGATGATATGGCGCGTCGGGGTGTGAAAAATCAGGGTTTTTTCTGGTTAATAGCTTTAATTCCTTTATTGGGCCCCTTAATTTATTTATCTGTGCGTCCGCCGTTACCGGAATTAAATACCTGATAAATTTGAGGTAGTTGCCACCAAGGAACATGGGGGTATTCGTGATGTTCGTAATGGTAACCAAAATGGTAGCAAGTGATAAATGACCACCAAATAGGACGGCTAATAGTCTGGGAACGATGAGGGTCTTGATAACCTTCTACTGGTTCACTATGGGGTAGAAAGGTGCCAAAATAGAATAATTGTAGGGAACTTAAAATTGAGGGAATTACCCAAAAATAATTGAGGTTATCCTCTGGCAGATGTCCGAGATATTTTCCTAAGTTATAAATAATCATTAATGTGATTATTTGCCACCAACTCCAGTAACCTTTCATGAAGTATAAATACCAAGCTAAGAAGTTTTTATATTTACCATTATGAAAATCTGGATCTTTGGCTGTGGCTGGATTATGGTGATGTAACCAGTGCTTTTTTAATAGTTTGGGATAGGATAACAGTCCATACAGAAATAGGCACAATGAACCTATGAAATGGTTGATTTTGAGATTTTTGGGAAAAACTACCCCATGCATGGCATCATGGGCTGTAATAAATAATCCTGTGTATAAAAATGTTTGCCAAAGTATAATCGGCAATAGGAGCCAAATTTTCCACTGGGAGATGTCAATATAAAGTAACACACCCAGACTGATAGCCCATATAGTCATAATCGCGATCGCCACGAAAATACCCCTAAATAGGAATTTACTGCTCACTGCTGCCGTGGTACTGATTTTTTTATCAGGTAATGGTAGTGGTTCTAACTGGAACACGCTTTTACTCCGCGTATAATTCATGTAGCCATGACAACAAGCAGTAACTGCTCGTATTTGGCAAGTCAACAGTATTAATATTTATGACATGTAGTAAATATGTTTAAATATTAAGATACCTTAAATAGTATTACACATAATTTGACAATAAATTATGTGTAAGAGGTCAGGACACACCGAGAACCCCAGTAAATCTGGAAACTTTAATTTATTTCTGTTTGTAGCACAGTAGTAAGCTAAAGATTGAGGGATTGATATGGAGTAGTGATGAAAAATCAACTAAAATCTGTTCTCAGTGAGTTAGAACAAGTTCATAGTCAGAATCTTGAGATCATAACTGGGTTGTTAGCTGAAATCACAAAGCGTAATCCAGAAGAGATCAAACCACACTTAAATAGGATGCTTGAGAATCTAGTCAAACCGCGTCCTTTTTATGAAACTGCGACACCAGATGAGTGGGTAGAAGAGTTTGAACAGTGGGTAAAAAGCCACCGAGAACTTAACCTACCGACACTTTCAGACCCAGACATTAGCCGTGAAAGCATTTATGGAGAGCGTGGGTAAGTGCCTTATCTTGTAGATACGAATGTTTTACTAAGGAGTGTAGACCTGAACCACCCCATGAATCAAAATGCACTCAAAGCTATCACCATGATACGCAGCGGTGGCAAACAATTGCATATTGTCCCACAAAACTTAATTGAATTTTGGAACGTCTACACAAGGCCGCTCGAAAGAAATGGTTTAGGACGTAGTGCGAGACAAGCCCAGTAAACAGTCAATCGTTTAAAGGATTTTTTCCCATTATTACTAGATACTACAGCAATTTATCCAGAATGGGAAAGGTTAGTAGTGACCTATGGAGTTAGGGGGGTTAACGTACATGATACAAGACTGGTGGCAGCAATGCTGGTGCATGGGTTAACTCATATCCTGACATTTAATACTAGTGATTTTCTGCGTTACCCTGAAATCACGGCGGTTAATCCTAACCTATTATCTTGACTCACACTCCCGTTTAGTGATATAATGCCTATACCTAAACATAGCTTCCAGTTGAGCTTGTAGTAGCCAACCACTCATCAGTTCTACTGTACTACCACCAGGCAGACAGAAAGAAATAGCATCAGTCAGCTTGGTTTTACCATTTTCCGCCACAAACTCATGGCGATGTACCCAGTATTCAAAAGGGCCAGATATCTGTTCATCAATAAACAGGCGGTTTTTGTCACATTCAGTGTGACGAGCTAACCAAGTTAAAGGTAATGGTCCCAAAAACAGGCGAAATTCAGTAATAGCACCTACTTCTAACCCCCCTTCCCGGCGCACTACTTTTACAGGTTGCCAAGGTGGCGTGAGTAGTTGCAAGATATCCGGTCTTTCGTGGAATTTCCACACTACTTCGGGGGGTGCATTAATGATGGAGGAATGTTGAAAGTGCAGCATGGCCGGAACAACCTCAAATCTAACTTTCGCAGTCAGTATCAATCTCAATATCTAGGGTATCCTCATCCACCCGCAGATACAAAATATTCGGGTGACAGCACACCTGACAGTCTTCTACATAAGATTGTTGTAACCCAGCACTTAAATCGATAAAAGTTAAGTTTGGTTCGCCGCAATAAGCGCAGTAGTATTCAGCAGTGTTTTGCATTTATTTGAATTGATTCGTAGCTTCTGCTAAGTGCTTTAGTAGTGTAGAATGTGGGAGTGGCCCTTGCAAGTGATTCCAGGGTAAAATTTGCTCTGTTGACCACTTGCTGTAAACGTAAAATTCTAAGTCGGGTATTTGCCCTTTGAGTTGTTTAAATGCACGTTTGTAGCTACCCAAAGAATCCCCAAACTCACGGGTTAATTCTAGAAGTTGGGACAACCGGCGATCGCCTCTGGACAACAAAGCTTGTATAATTGACCAGTTATAACTTTCCGGGCGAAAATCTATCCCCTGGGGTTTGAGTTTCTTCTGTAGCATTTGTAACCGCTTCTCTGCTTGCTGATTGACCCCAAACCATTGAAAAGGTGTATGTGCCTTGGGTACAAAGGTACTGCATCCCAGTGTTAACCGCAAACCAGGGGCAGCTTTTTTTACATTAGCCATCATAGATACAGTGGCATCTAAATCTTCTGGTTCTTCGCCGGGGATACCCACCATACCATAAAGTTTTAAAGCTTTTAATCCTCCCGCTTTGGCATTGATCGCAGCTTGGATGATTTGCTGATTATGCAGCTTTTTGTTGATGATTTGGCGCAGCCGATCTGAACCGGTTTCCACAGCAATAGTCAGCGATCGCGTGTCCCTTTTAGCTAAAGTTTCCGCCAGCTGTACCGTCACCGTATTAGTGCGCACCGAGGCGATACTCAACCGGACATGATCATATTTCGGCTGACTAATATAGTTTAGCAGTTCTTCAAACTCCGGATGTTGAGTTACCGAAGCCCCCAACAACCCCAAGCGGTTAGTCACTGCTAACCCCTGTTCAATCGCGGGAATTAAAGAACCTTCTAAACTCGCTGTTCTAAAAGGTAAAGTCAGATAACTCGCAAGACAAAAACGACACATTTCCGGACAGCTGCGCACGACCTCCACCATGTAAATATTTTCCCATGCTGCCTTTTGTGTCACCACAGTAGACCGAGACAGAACATTACCGCGGTAAGTTTGCTTTTGCACCACCGGGGGAACTTCCGGTAAAATTGGTGTAATTGACTTCACCTCCCCATCTTGACCGTGATATTCTACCTCATACAAACTAGGAACATAAATTCCTGGGACTTGGGCCAGTGCTAGGAGTTTAGTTACCCTAGGGGCGTTTCTCACCTGTTGATAAGTCTCAATGAAATTACTCAGGAGATATTCCCCATCACCGAGTAAAATCACATCAAAGAAATCTGCAAAGGGTTCCGGGTTAGCAGTCAGTACCGGACCGCCACCAAACACCAGGGGATGGGAATCATTACGGGAGTTAGCGCGAATGGGAATATCTAAGGATTCCAGTAAATTTAAAATATTCACATAATCCAGTTCCCAGGAAATCGAAAAACCGACAATTTCTGGTTTTCTAGGGAGTGGTTCTTGAATATCAGTGAATAAGCGACTGACCTGTACATCCTCACGGGTCGCCAAATTTGCCCAAACCACCTGATAACCCAGACTAGTAATACCCACTGTATACTCATTGGGAAAAGCAAAAATCAGGGGTATTGCATCGCTGTTAGGGGTTGTGGGGGTAAATAACAGGCGTTCTGAGGTAAATACAGTCATATTAATGGGTAATTGGGGAATAGGAGCTTATTTTAAAGGGTTATCTATATTTAATTTTAAGGGATAGAATGATGAAGTTGAAACAGAAACTGACACTGTTAGCCAGGATAATCGGTAAAGATTTGAGATATATCCCATAAACCAACCATAAAAAAAGACCACTCATAAACGTAACTAACATCAGGTAAGAGACATCTTTAGCTGACTTACTTCGCCAGGTTTTCACCATCTGGGGTAAAAAAGCGCTAGTTGTTAAAACAGCCGCACATAGTCCTAACAGTGTGATAGAATCCATACTCAATAGTTAATTTTATGCCATTATATAACCATCTTTTTATAAAGATATAGTTATATGTCACAACAAATAATAGATCAAAAAGCCTATTTAATCTTTGACACCTTAGAATCTCTCAATTTGCAATTTCGCCTAGAAGCATCTTGGAAACTTACTAAAAATCGACTCCATAAAAATCGCTTTATATTAGCCATACCAAGAGCAGAAAACTTGAGTAATAAATTCTTATATTTCTGCCAAAAAATGGATATGCCAAATAAATATATAGAAATATTTCAGCAGAATTTATCTCAGGCAAGTGTAGTATATTTTGGGTTTGAGGGTAATGAAGTCAGTTGTATTTATAAGGTGTATTTAGAATTTTGGGATCAAGTGGTTAATAAGATTACAAATAAATCTGAGCCAACCGAAACAACTGCACTTTTAGGTTTAGGGTTTAAATGGAACGCCCTAGACAATACCAAGGGGGTTATATCTACATATACCTGCTATCCTTTGCTATCTGTAGCAGGGATTTTAAACAGGATATCATCTATTTATCAGGGGTACAATCATTCTCATCCTGGGGAAATAGTCCAGGAGCTAATCAATTTTGCTGCTGAGAGAGTTAATGATAATCCCTTTATTTATCTAGAGGTAAGTGAAGAAAATAATCCCCGCAAATCCTTTGATTTAAATTTTTATCAAGCTAACATACCCTTACAAGATATTGAACATTATTTGGGGAAGATCCGCCAGCATTATGAAATTAATGCTCACAGTTTTAATTACTTCTATCAACAAATTGGTTCTAAGAATCTAGGACATTTATCTGGTGGTATTGATAGACAAGGAAAAGACTTTCTGACAATTTACTATGAAGTATAGGAATTATTTCCCTACCTGGGTAAAGCTTAAAAGTTGGGATTGTTCTTGAGGTATCCATGTTTTGGGTAATATCAATCACTATATTAATAGATGTTTAAGTATATAGACTGATATTCTTCGGAGTTAGGTACAAAAGGGCGGGCAAGATGCCCACCCCACAAGATTTATGATATTAAGGTGTGTAGTTTATTGACTTGAAAAGTGCTGTAAGTATTAGAATGACTGGCTTGTGTCTTTTTTGGAAGAGGAGTCTTCTAAGGGGGTATATAATAATTGCGCTTCAGTCCTCCTTAAATACTTCGGAGAATTTTTTACACATGAGCAAGTTTTGGTATTGTTTAGCGCTGAGTACCTTACCCTGTCTGACTGCTCCGTAGGACTTATGACAACAGTTGACATTGACCATGATGGCGTAACACATGGTCACACAGGACTAAAGCCACCATCGCCTCTACCATGGGTACTGCTCGGGGTAATACACAGGGGTCATGTCTTCCCTTTGCAGCTAAAACAGTGTCTTCCCCTGCTTGGGTAACTGTTTTTTGCTCCTTTCTAATTGTGGCCGTGGGTTTAAATGCAACTCGCAAGATAATATTTTCACCGTTGGAAATTCCCCCTTGAATACCCCCTGAACGATTGGTAAGGGTGCGAATTTCTCCACTGTCATCTATATAAAATTCGTCGTTGTGTTCAATCCCGGTTAACAGAGTCCCCCCAAAACCTGAGCCAATTTCAAAGCCTTTACTAGCGGGGAGAGACATCACACCTTTTGCGATATCCGCTTCTAATTTATCAAAGACTGGTTCCCCTAAGCCTTTGGGGACGTTGCGAGCTACACATTCTACTACACCCCCAATTGAATTACCATCTCTACCAATTTGCTCAATTAATGAAATCATCCGTTCTGCTGACTCGCTATCGGGACAGCGGACTATGTTACTCTCCACTTGTTCTAGGGTGACGGTGTTGGGGTCAATCACCGCTTCTAAGTCTTTGATGCGCTTGACGTAGCCGATGATTTCAATATTAGCAACTTGACGGAGGATTTTTTTAGCGATCGCACCTGCGGCCACTCTTCCTATTGTCTCACGGGCTGAGGATCTGCCCCCACCTTGCCAATTGCGAATACCATACTTAGCATCATAAGTTGCATCAGCATGGGAGGGGCGATACTTTTGCGCCATCTCGTCGTAGTCTTGGGGTCGGGTGTCTTTGTTGCGCACCATCATGGCGATGGGTGTTCCCAAGGTTTTACCCTCAAATACTCCAGATAAAATTTCGCAGCTATCGGCTTCTTTGCGCGGTGTAGTAATTTTACTTTGTCCCGGTTTTCTCCTGTCTAGTTCTAGTTGAATTTCTGCGGGAGAAATTTCTAATTGAGGGGGACAACCGTCAATTATCACTCCCACACCACCGCCGTGGGACTCGCCAAATGTAGTAATACGAAATAAATGTCCGAAGGTATTGCCCATGATATTGAGGAAAAACGTTGAGGCTTTTGTATTGTACCGAAAGTTATTAGTTATAGGGAATAGGGAACAGGGAAGGGGGAATTTGTGTGTACTTCCCTAGACTGGGAAAGGCTATATTTAATTAAATTGTCTATCCCAGCACACATATCAACACAGGTGAGTTATCTGTGGGTTTTTACTCTAAGTTTTTTCTAGGTCTTTATGGGTAAAGGGTTTAGCATTGGCTCCGGTGTAATTAGCTACTATATGACCGTTACCGGTCATCTGATATTTATAGGTAACTAACCCTTCTAACCCAACGGGTCCACGGGGGGGCATTTGTTGCGTACTTATACCTACTTCTGCGCCGAAACCGTAGCGAAAACCATCAGCGAACCGGGTAGAACAGTTGTGAAATACCCCCGCTGCGTTCACCAGTCCAAAAAATGTTTCTACCGCTGCTGGGTCTTCTGTGATAATAGCCTCAGTATGGCGGGAACCATACTCGTTAATATGGGCGATCGCCTGTTCTATAGAGTCTACAATTTTGATTGCTAAAATTAAATCACTGTATTCTGTTTCCCAGTCTGTGGCGGTAGCACTGCCAATATGCGGTATAATCTCTAAAGTGCGTTCATCGCCCCTTAATTCTACCTCCGCCCCTGCCAAAGCTGCGGCAATTTTGGGGAGAAATTCCCCAGCAACAGATTGATGGATTAATAGGGTTTCAATGGCGTTACAAGCAGCTGCATATTGAATTTTAGCATCAACACTAACTGTAATAGCTGTGGTTAGATCAGCAGCTTTGTCTATATATAAATGGCAAATTCCGTCGGCGTGTCCTAATACGGGGATGCGGGTGTTATTCTGGACGAATTGTACAAAGGAATTGGAACCCCTGGGAATAATTAAATCTACATATTTATCTAAGTTTAGCAGTTCTCGGGTTTCTTCTCTAGTTGTTAATAACTGCACGGCATCGGAGTTAACCGCAGTATGAGATAATCCCTGTTTAATGGCTTTAACTATAGCTTCACAAGAAGCGATCGCCTCTTTTCCACCTTTGAGAATCACACCGTTACCTGATTTGATTGCTAAGGAGACAATTTGAATTGCTGCTTCTGGACGCGCTTCAAAAATAATCCCCAACACCCCCAGGGGACAAGTAACCCGCTTGAGAACTAAACCAGTATCTAGTTCTCGGTGAATTTGCACAGTTCCCACCGGATCAGGTAGTTTAGCTACATCTCGCACCCCGGCGATCGCATCTCTTAGTTTATGTTCATCTAACTGTAAGCGTTTATATAGTGGTTTGGCGATACCTGCGGCTGTAGCTGCTTGACAATCGGCTATATTTGCTTGTATAATATCATCTTTAGCTAATTCTAGAGCCTGGGCTATGGCTTCTAAGGCTTGGTTTTTGGCTTCTGTATCCAGAATTGCCAATTTACTCGCTGCTTGGCGGGTTTTTTGGGCGATGGTAATTAGGGGTAAAGTATCTTGCAGGGTGGTCATGTGTGAAAATTTGGCTTTTTTCCCATCTTAACAATACACAGAACCCGCGGTTTTTACATTTTCCCTCTCTTTGCAAGGGGAGGGTTAGGTTGGAGTAAAACCCTATTTGATACCTGATGGAATGATTTGGCTCCAGTTTAATAATTCTGGCAAATCCAAGACTAACTCCACAATTAGCAAATATCAGAGATTCAGGTTTTAAATATAGACTTTTTTTAGATCCTTCTTCTGTCACAGCTTCAGCAGTTATATATATATATATATATATATGTCGTCAGATTCTGTTGCATCTCCTATTTTAATCCAAGGAATAGAACCTCCAAGATACTCGCTGATTGGTCTTGGAGATGCTCCGCGCCGAACTTTACAAAGAGATCCTAAAGTCTTCACTTTCCACCCTTTAGGATTAGTAACAGGGTCGCCGAACATATCCAAGAAAGTCGATCGCAATAATTCCTCTGTCAGTGCGATCGCCTGTTTCCGTTTCCGGCGAATATCGTCAGCTTTATCTAATATTGCAGCGATGCGTCGCTGTTCTTCTAGGGGTGGTAGGGGTATTTTGATTGCTTCAAGTCTCCCTTTTGTAATATGCTTAAGTCCTACTCCTCCATGTGATTGAGCAATAATTTTGTCTAGTCGGTGGTTAATTGCATAATAAAAATATTTTTTATCAACTCTATTTTTATCTACCAAAACTCGAAAAATATGTTGGTTTAAAACCGCTTTACCTCGATACCAGAAAAAAGCCCCGAAGGATGTTCCTGGCGTACCAGACCATGAAAAAAGCAACTCACCTGAATCAATTAGAAATTGATCTTTTATCTCCCCATCAAAAAAATTAAAGCCACAATCTGGATTGTTAAGATTTTGTATTCGGACAATGGGAAATCCTGACTTTCCCCAATCACTTGGTTTAAATGCGTAACCATTAACCAGGGTGCAAACGGAACCTAATTCTACTTCAGGAAATACACTCATCCCCAAAACACCCCCAACATAGCAAAACTCACCCGCATCAAATCACCCAGCACCAGAAACAGCAATAATAATTGTATCTCATTTTTCAGTAGATACCTTCACCTTTTGGTAATCCGCTGTATCAATTATCCTGTTGTAACCGCCTTTGTAACTCCCGCACCCGCTCTAAACTTAAACCTGTAATTTCTCTAGTTTCTTCTGCACCCATACCCCTGCGGAGTAAATTAATGGCGATGGTTTCCTGTGCTTCTTGGCGAGCTTTTCGTTCCCAACTGGTAACAATTTCCATATATTTTTCCTCCTGTAATAATCCCATATTATTCGCCGTCACCTGAAATAATTCCTCTTCAGTCGCACTCAAATTGAGATAGACATCTACAAACCCCGAAATTAACTGCATCCGCGCTGGGTCTAGCTTCAAAGTAATTAACAATCGTAAACATTCCGCCTTTACCTGGGGACGTTCCGAGGGGGGTATCTTCATTTTAGCCATTAAAGCCGCTGCTACGGGGTTAGACTGGGTTAAATAATCTCGCCAACGTAGTTGATTTAATTGGATGGCTCTAAAATTAAAATCAAGTACCTGTAAGTCACAAAAAGCTACTTGATAATTTTCTGGTTCCCGACGTTGGGGTTCATCAAAGGAAAAAATCACCACCGGATAGATGGGTAAATCATATTTTTCATGTAAGCGGGCGAAATATTTAAACATCCGCTTGGCAAAATCTGACTGACTGTAAGATTGATTTTCAACGTGAATTAAAAAATAAGTCTCTTGCTGCTGGTATCGCACCTGCGCTAACAAATCAATTTCTTTTTTATCTCCCGAAGTCACATCATTAAATACTTCCTGGGGTAAAAACTGAATAGATTCTCTGTCAATTTCTCTAACTACTTGGGGGAGAAATAACTCTAAAAATTCCACAAAGAAGGTAGAAATCAATTCTTTAAATAAACGGTCATGGTCAATCATCCCAGCAGTTCCTTTAAAACCTCTAAGTCCGCCCGAATTTCACCCTTTAATAGTTTATACTGTTTCAACTAATAGCTGGCAAATGGTTTGATGGGCGTTGAAGGAACCAAACAGCACCCCATCGGGGATAAAATTCCCCATGCTAGAATAACCTTAATCAAGTATCCCTCCCTTCATAGCAAGTAATTATTTAAGTAAAACCTTGATTTTTCCAGGAGAACCTCATGGTTATAGCCACAGTACCAGAGCAACAGGTAAAAATCGGACCCACCCAACTGCTGATTAATAACCAGTGGGTAGAAAGTATCAGCGGTCGCCACTTTGCTACCATCAACCCCAGTACAGGGGAGGTGATATGTGAGGTAGCAGAAGCAGACACAGCAGACGTAGACCGCGCCGTACAAGCAGCCCGCAATGCTTTTAATAGTCGGGAATGGCGGGGGATGTCCCCTAGCCGTCGCGGTGAATTGCTGTATAAATTAGCAGATTTAATTGAGGAAAATACAGAAGAATTGGCGCGACTGGAAACCTTAGATAATGGTAAGCCGTTACATGATTCCCGAGGGGACATAGAGTTAGTCATTGCCTGTTACCGCTATTATGCGGGCTGGGCTGACAAAGTGCAAGGTAAAACCATCCCCATTAATGGCCCTTATTTCTGTTACACACGCCATGAACCGGTAGGGGTAGTAGGTCAAATTATTCCCTGGAACTTTCCCCTATTAATGCAAGCTTGGAAATTAGCCCCAGCTTTAGCTATGGGTAACACCGTAGTCATGAAAAGCGCCGAACAAACACCATTATCTGCGTTGCGGGTGGGTGAGTTAATTATAGCTGCTGGGTTTCCCCCAGGGGTAGTGAATCTATTATCAGGATACGGTCACACAGCGGGAGCGGCGATCGCCAGACATATGGATATTGACAAAGTAGCCTTTACCGGTTCTACAGAAGTAGGACATTTAATTATGGCTGCTGCAGCGCAAAGTAACCTGAAGCGAGTAACCTTAGAATTGGGGGGTAAAAGTCCTAATATAGTGTTTGCTGATGCAGACTTAGAAGCAGCGATCGCCGGTTCCCATGAAGGTATATTTTTTAATCAAGGTCAGTGTTGCTGCGCCGGTTCCCGGTTATTTGTAGAAGAGAAATGTTATGATGAGTTTGTTACCAAAAGCGTAGAGGCAGCGAAAAGGCGGGTAGTGGGTAACCCCTTTGACAGCAACACCCAACAGGGACCCCAAGTAGACAAAGAGCAATTTGATAGAGTCATGGGTTACATCAACGCCGGGAACCGGGAAGGGGCCAAGCTCCTGTGTGGAGGGACTCAAATCGGCGAAAAGGGTTTCTTTATTACACCCACAGTTTTTGCTGATGTTCAAGATCATATGCAGATAGCTCAAGAAGAAATCTTTGGCCCAGTCATGAGCATCATCAAATTTAGAGACATCGAAGAAGTAATTAAGCGGGCGAATAATACCATCTACGGACTAGCTGCAGCAGTCTGGACACAGGATATTACCAAAGCCCATGCGATCGCCAACAATGTCCGAGCGGGTACGGTGTGGGTAAATTGTTACGACGTATTCGACCCAGCAGCACCCTTTGGCGGGTTCAAACAGTCAGGGATGGGTAGAGAACTCGGAGAATATGGACTGCAACAATACACCGAGGTGAAGACAGTCACCATCAAATTATAACCCTTGCTCCCGAGCAATTTGGGCCTTAGCCTGCTGCCATAAAGATTCTAACTCATCTAAAGAGTAATCAGACAGGGGGCGATCGAGTACCGCCTCCATTTTTTGTAACCTGTGTACAAAGCGCCGATTAGTTCCTTGTAAAGCAGCGCTAGGGTCAAGATTGTACCACCGAGCCAACTGGATAACTGCAAACAGTAAATCACCTAATTCTGCTTCTTGACGTGCTGGTGTTTCCCCCGCCAAAGCCTCTTGAAACTCCCCCAACTCCTCATAAAACTTCGACCAAACCCCGTCAATACTTTCCCACTCAAAACCCACCTGGGCCGCCTTTTGGGAAATTTTCATCGCCCCCATTAACGGCGGAAGAGTCCGACCATAACGACCCAGCTGCTCACTCAACTGATGCTGAACAGAAACCTCCCCCTTTTCCTTCGCCTTAATCGCCTCCCAATTTTCCCTCACCTCATCCACACCCGCAACCGACAGATCACCAAACACATGGGGATGACGACGGATCAACTTTTGCGAAATCCCCCTAGCAACCCCCTCTAAATCAAACCTTCCCGACTCCCCAGCAATTTGGGCTTGGAGAACCACCTGTAATAATAAATCCCCCAACTCCTCCGCCATAGCTGCATCATCACCCCCTTGAATTGCATCAACCACCTCATAAGCCTCCTCAATCACATAAGGAATCAGACTTTGGGGAGTTTGCGCCAAATCCCAAGGACAACCCCCATCAGGCGATCGCAACCGAGCTACCACCGAAATCAACTCATGTAAAGCCGCCAAACACTCATCCATAAAAACCTCTGCGTACCTTTGCGCTTACCTTAGCGTACCTTGGCGTTAAAAAATCACCTTCTTCTTCTCCTCCTAGGAGAGAGCAAACCCCGCGCCCCCTGCTTTTGCAACCGTTTATAAGCCGAACCACCCCAATCGCTCAGAGAATGACTCATCGCCCCCAACTCCAACCCCAAAAATAAAGCCAAATATTCCGTAGTGTAAACCATGAGCGATCGCCCCACAATTACACCTAAATCCCGCCAAGTCAGAGTGACAATTCCCAGGATTTCCCCCATCACCAGAATTACAATCGCTGCAAACCACAGCAAACAGCCCAGATAAATTACCCTCAGGGTTGTGCCAATAATCGGCCCGTGAGATAACATAGAGCGGTGACGCAGGTTTTTTTGATAAGGTAGCCAAATACAGCGGAAAAATCCCCAGCGTTGAAACTGACGCGAGTAAATATCTAAATCCGGTCCAAACATCAGACCGCTAAACATAAACCCCCCCGCCACCAGCAGAGTTAAATTGCTGCTGCGAGTTTGCCACAGGGTGACCCCGGCGATCAACGGTAGACTATATAAGGTGATGCGATCGTGGGTTCTAGCAGAGGGCATATTGCAACTGATCGCCTTTCTACACAGGATTACCGAGTTATTATTGTATGTCAAAAAAAAAATTTTCCCAAGGGGTTGCGCAATCAAAATTCTTTTGCTATATTGTTTAATTGTGAGAGCAAACGGGTGGTTAGCTCAGTTGGTAGAGCGCCTGCCTTACAAGCAGGATGTCACTGGTTCGAGTCCAGTACTACCCATTTTTTTTAGTAGGTGTTTCTAAAGGCGTGAAATTTCACGCCTTTATTATTATTTTATCTGGGAGTGCGATCGCCTAGGAAACAACCCTCAACCACTAAAATTATTTCCTGAGAGAAAAAACGCCGCCAAAATAATTAAGAATCCAGCAAATTAAACTGTTGGAGTAACTTAGTATTTTCCGCCGTCAGCAACTCTCGCAGGTCATCAACTTCATTTAAGATTTTCACCTCCCGCGCATATTCTTCTTGGATGATTCCCAAATATCGCTGACGCTGTTCCTCAGTTTGAGAATGGTCAAGCATATGTAGAGCCAAATTGATATTAGAAAGAGGGTCCCGTAATTCCTGAGATAATTTCTCTAACAAATTACCTCTAATATCCGATAGTTGGCGAGAAACTTGTAAATTTGTATCATTTTCTTTGATTTCCTGTTGCAGTTGTTCTATTTTATCGTGATCATCCACATGCTGCTGTGTAGATAATGCTTGTCTTTGTAACCTTGCTTTCACTGCTTGTAAGATTTCCCCTGGTTCAAAAGGTTTAGTAATGTAATCGTCTGCGCCTAAATTCATCCCTTGGCGCAAATCTTCCCGGTGGGCTTTAGCAGTGAGAAAAATTAACGGAATATTGGCCGTATGAGGATAATTTCGCAGTTTTTTTAACACCTGAAAACCGTCCATACCAGGGAGCATAATATCACAAAGAATTAAATCAGGAGATTTAACCCTAGCTAAATGTAAGCCTTCTGAACCATCAGCAGCAGTGATCACCGAAAATTCACCTAATACTAGAATTTCTGCAATATTTAAACGAATTTGCTCCTCATCTTCAATAACTAAAATCAAACTCATAAGTCCCAACCCCAGGAATTAACCATTTATTTATAATAGTAACCATTTGTTTTCATAACTCACAGATTTAAATTTTATAACTGGGTTTTAGCCCTGATAAAATCCCGAAATTCCTCAAATATTGCCAGAATATTCTTCTTGATTCCGAACTGGAAAATCTAGTTAGGGACGTAATGAAGTTTGAGTATAATTAGTAACACATATTTTGATTGAGAAAGCCAAATGTCACAGGGGGACAGTTTTTTGATAGTATAGTAAATCTGACTGGTTTAATAACGATTTTTATGAGCAAAGGCACCCTGTTTGATAAAGTTTGGAACTTACACACCGTTGGAACACTTCCCTCAGGGCTGACACAATTATTTATCGGACTGCACTTAATCCATGAGGTCACTAGTCCCCAAGCCTTTGCTATGTTGCAAGAGAGGGGACTAAAGGTATTGTTTCCACAGCGAACCATAGCCACAGTAGACCACATCGTACCTACAGATAACCAGTCCCGGCCATTTATCGATGGCTTGGCAGAAGAGATGATTCAAGCTTTAGAACAAAACTGCCAAGCAAATAATATCACCTTTCATAATATCGGTTCTGGTAATCAAGGTATAGTCCACGTCATCGCCCCAGAACAAGGATTAACCCAACCAGGAATGACGATCGCTTGTGGGGATAGTCACACATCTAGTCATGGTGCATTTGGTGCGATCGCCTTTGGTATTGGTACAAGCCAAGTTCGGGATGTTTTAGCTTCCCAAACTCTGGCTTTATCAAAATTGAAAGTACGCAAAATAGAAGTCAATGGGACTTTAAACCCCGGTGTTTACGCCAAAGATGTCATCCTCCACATTATTCGCCAACTGGGTGTAAAAGGTGGTGTAGGTTACGCCTATGAATATGCAGGTACCACCTTTGCACAAATGAACATGGAAGAACGGATGACCGTTTGTAACATGGCCATTGAAGGCGGTGCGAGATGCGGTTATGTCAACCCCGACCAAGTCACCTATGATTACTTAAAGGGTAGAGACTTCGCCCCCACATGTGCGCAATGGGAGGAAGCCGTAACTTGGTGGGAGTCTATCAAGAGTGATGCTGATGCAGAATATGATGATGTGGTAGTTTTCAACGCCGCGGATATTGCTCCCACAGTCACCTGGGGAATTACCCCCGGTCAAGGTATCGGTGTCAATGAACTGATACCCAAACCAGAAGAACTACCCGAAGAGGACCGCTTTGTCGCCGAAGAAGCTTACAAATACATGGATTTATTCCCCGGTCAACCCATCAAAGGGACTAAAATTGATGTCTGCTTTATTGGTAGTTGCACCAACGGCAGAATTAGTGACCTGCGGGAAGCTGCTAAAATCGCCCAAGGTCGTCACGTTGCACAGGGAGTTAAGGCCTTTGTAGTCCCCGGTTCAGAACGGGTGAAACAAGAAGCGGAAGCTGAAGGACTCCATCACATCTTTGCACAAGCTGGATTTGAATGGCGTGAACCCGGATGTTCCATGTGCCTAGCTATGAACCCCGACAAACTCCAAGGTAGACAAATCAGCGCCTCCTCTTCCAACCGCAACTTTAAAGGTAGACAAGGGTCATCCTCTGGTCGCACATTACTCATGAGTCCCGCCATGGTCGCCACTGCTGCTATTCAAGGGGAAGTTGCAGACGTGCGCGAACTGCTATAACAGCCCCACCCATCCCCCCGCTGTAGTCACAAAAACTCAAAATTATGGTCAGTGAAGTTAAAAAAATTTCAGGTCGCGGTATAATCCTTATAGGCGATGATATAGATACAGACAGAATTATCCCAGCTCGTTATTTAAAAGCCATTACCTTTGATGGCTTGGGCGAGGGCGTATTCATCGATGACCGCACCGCATTAAAAGGTGAACACCCCTTTGACCAACCCCAATATCAAGGGGCAAATGTGTTAATCGTTAACCGCAACTTCGGCTGTGGTTCATCACGAGAACACGCCCCCCAAGCGATCGCTAAATGGGGAATTCAAGCTTTAATAGGGGAAAGTTTCGCCGAAATCTTTTTTGGTAACTGTGTTGCCATGGGCATACCTTGCGTTACTGCCGATGCTCCTACTGTCAAAAAGCTGCAAGATTTGGTCAGCGCCCATCCCCAAGCTCCTGTCACAGTTAACTTGGAAACTTTAGAAGTATCTGTCGATGATTTTACCACACAAGTTACTATGAGTCAAGGCACTCGCAGCACCTTTATTGCTGGTACATGGGATGCTTGCGGTCAGTTAGTGGCTCAGGCTGAGGCAATTCAGGCTACAGCGGCTCAACTACCTTATCTAACCTGGGTTTAAACGGAGAGGGGGGGATTCGAACCCCCGTTGAGTTTCCCCAAAACGCATTTCGAGTGCGTCACCATCAACCACTCGGACACCTCTCCCGGTAATATATGCAATGGCGGTAAATCTGTCAGCCTGGGCGCGGTTATGGGCGGTTAATTATTACCCGCCGGTGTTTCTCCCAGGAGTTGACCAGATACCATTACTTATCATAGCACCTCCAGCCATTTCTGTACCCCTAAGTTAAAACTAAATTATCCCGATGAATCACAGTTTCAGCACCTACATAGCCCAAAATTGTGCAAATTTCCCGAGAATGACAGCCGCGAATCTTTTCTAACTCCTCACTGCTGTAGTTGACAAGACCTCTGGCGATTTCCGTTCCCTGGTGGTCGCATAACTGTACCGCATCTTGGGCCTCAAAGTTTCCTTCTACTGTTTTAATCCCCGCTGCTAACAAGGATTTCCCCCCCTGGGCGATCGCGGCGATCGCCCCTGTATCCAGGTATAATTTTCCCACTGGGACTAGACCGTAAGCAATCCAACGTTTACGAGCCGAAGTTGGTTCTGGTTGTGGTTGAAAGTGAGTCCCCAGGGGTTCCCCTGCGAGAATCTTCTCTATATTATGGGGAAATCTTCCTTGAGTAATTACCGTTCGCACCCCCGCCGCGATCGCGATCCTCGCAGCGGAAATTTTAGTTACCATCCCCCCAGTCCCCCATTGAGACCCTTGAGCACCGGTTTGTATTTGTAATGCTGCTAGTTCTTGAAGGTTATTCACCAAAGATATGGGCTGCGCATCTGGTACACAACGGGGATCTGCTGAATATAACCTGTCTACATCGGTGAGGATGAATAACCAATCTGCTTCTACTAAACTCGCTACCAATGCTGAGAGGGTATCATTGTCGCCAAATTTCAACTCCTCTACTGCCACTGTATCATTTTCATTGACTACAGGAATTACACCCAGTGCCAAGAGTTCCGCAAAGGTATTATAGACATTCAAATAATGGCTACGCTGTACTAAGTCGCTACGGGTGAGTAACACCTGAGCAATGGGCTGGGATAATGTAGTAAATAAATCATCATATATCCGCATTAACCTTCCTTGTCCCACTGCTGCTACTGCTTGTTTGAGAGCCATGGCTTTAGGACGTTCAGTTAAACCCAATCTAGCACAACCTACTCCCACCGCCCCAGAGGAAACTAAAATCACCCTATGCCCTTGCTGTCTCAAATGGCACAGTGTTTCTGCTAAACTGGCGATGGTGGAAAGTGCTAGCTGTCCCGTTTCTGGTTGGGTGAGGCTAGAAGTGCCGATTTTAACAACAATCGTCTTGCTCATTGATAATTTTCGTTAAAATTTGTAAAGCGCCGCACCTTGTCTAGATCAAGGACGACGCTTTACGGGTTTATTTTTATTTATTATGGCCTAGGGTCTTTATTTAGGCGACCCCATATTATTAATTATTATTATCACCGATGAAGAAGTCTTTCATGTTTTTCTTAATTATTTCTTTATATTTACTTTAGCGACGAGTTCTCAACTTTTGTGAACTTTTGTTTCTTTAGGGGTGATCCTAGCTCCCAATACTTCCGATAACCAGACCTCAAAATTGCGGACAGGATGAGAGCGCAGAGCTACATCGGGATGAACAATCGGCTCTACTAAAATAGTGAACATTCCCAAACGATTACCTGCTAAGACATCGGTAAACAAGCGATCGCCCACCATTCCCACTTGCTGCACAGGGAGATTCATTCCCGTGAGTGCGGCTCTAATTTTCCGTCGGGACGGCTTGGCCGCACCTAAATAATATGGTAGATTGAGGGATCGGGCTATCCCACCGATGCGGGATTCACTCAGATTATTACTTACCAAGCACAACTGTGTATCTCTACGTACTCCCTCTACCCACTCTTGTAATTCTGGGGAAGCTAGCCCCACCCGCAAAGGTACCAAGGTTTCATCCACATCCAACACCAGCCCCCTCAGCCCATATTGTTGAATCATTTCAGATGTGAGGTTTAATACAGAACCAGATATAATCAAATCGGGCTGTAAGAGCTTATTCCAAGTCATAGTCAAATTTAATTCAAATCACAACTATTTTACGCCAACTGTAGTTACCCCCCCATCAGCACCAATCGACCTTAGCCTATTCCACCTCATTAAAAAGTTGTTCTTCTAACAGTGGTTGTACCTTTTTAAATTCTTCCGGGGAAAGTAATTGAGGTTCTCCCGTATTGGAAATGCGAGCAAAAAACAGGAGAGGGTCTAGGGGCGTATAAATTGCATACTCTTGACCTTGATCATAGAAATTAGCCAGTAGCTGTAATTGTTCCGGTTCCAAGTTCTCATCTTCATCTTCGATTTCCAAAGTAAAAATCTCCGACTCTTCCACCGGTGGTAAATCACCAGACACTGTCAGAGCATAAGCAGTATGCTTGACGATCAAATTTTGTTCAGCCAAAACCGCTTGAGCAGTACCTAAAATTTGGCTAATCACAGCATCATCATCTATCAAAATCGCCTGTTCATCATCATCATCACCTTGCCAAGCAAAAATTTCTATAGGTGAGTCCACAGGGAGAAGTAAAACATATTCTTGTCCTTCTACCTCCAGGGAATGTTCAACATAACATTCTAGGCTGCGCCCCCTGTCATCGGTAAGGGTGATGGAACCTGCATGAGCATGATCATTTTCTTCAGGAAATGGAGAGGAAAACATAGCACCAGTGTAAAACTTTATAAATAGCAGTAGATATACAAATGTCTTTACTATTTATTGACCAATTCAGTCAAGAAAAGAGCTTCAGAAATCGATATCAGTCTTAGAGACCCAATTCAGAATATCACGTAAACAGGTCACGTAAACAGGTATGAATGCCCTCAGGCTAACACGGAACCCTGGCAGTTAGCCCGTCTAGTGTCAAGCCATTGTTGTAAAATCAAAGCTGCCGCCTTGCGGTCAATTAAACCTTTATGGCGTGATGGCGAGACATTTTCAGCGATTAACAGTTGTTCGGCTTGAAAAGAAGTTAATCGCTCATCGACATATTCCACTGGTAACTGCACAGCTTTCGCCAATTTTTTGGCAAATTTCAACACATGACGGGCCTGGAATCCTAAAGTCCCATCCATAGAGTAAGGTAAACCCATGACCAGGACTTGCACCTGACGGTCATTGACGATGTCACGGATTTGCTGGACATCCCTTTCAAAGGATGTCCGTTCAATGGTGGTCAGTCCCCTAGCGATCAAACCCGTACCATCGCACCCTGCTACACCAATCCGCTTGCGACCAAAATCTAATCCCAATGCTGAAATAAACGGTTGTGGTTGCTCTTGGGGCGTCAAACTAGTTCTCCTGTTTTGGCTGCTCTGTGGATTCATGAATCGGCAATGCTTCCATACTCAAATTATCGCACTTAAAGGTTATAGGTTCTGATTTGATTGGTGCCGAACTGTCTGATGGTGATTGGTTGGTTGGTCTTACCCATGACATCCCACCTGGTATAGGTTTACGCGCCGGTTGTAAACCTTGCAGCACCCCACTCCACTGAATTCCTTCTAAGGAAACAAATTTCGACTCCCGTAACTTATGCCAAACTGAGCGAGACATCACCAGAGTATGTTCTATACGCTTGGCCCCAATGCGTTCTAAATACTCTTCTCGTTCAGCTTGGTAGTCTGAGGATGCTAATTGTAAACCTTGTTGGGGGAAATCTTGGACAATTCGCGCTAATTGCGAAAGCAACTCTGGATATAGCCAGGTATAAGCGGGGTGAACTGTCAGGGTCGCCACATGGGGAGTTTCGCCTTTGCGGTCTAGTTGGACTTGAAAATACCCGATAGCTGCTTTACGTTGGGGTTCAAACACATAGCCACTCACCACTTCCGTTTTTGTCAACCACTGCTTCACAGCATCAGCTAGAGCGCCCAACAGACTAGTTTTAAAGTCCCGTGTATTGCGGTCAAATACCTGACGCACTAAAGGAGGCATTGATGCTGTATCTAACTGATAGAGTAATTGAGCATCGGCATTACTTACAGGCAAAAGATTAGGCAAGTCGGGCTCTGCTTGGGCTAATACAGCCAGTAATTGCGGTTCAATTTCCCAGTAGGTCATTTCCGCCAGGCGCTGAAATCCATTGTGCCGATATAGTGCTAAAGCATCTTTATCATTAATATTAACTTCTAATAACCAAGTTCGAGCTTCTAAAATCGATTCAAAGCAATGGCGCAACAGTTGCGAGCCTACTCCTTGTTTATCCAAGGATTTGGCCAGCATTACCCGGTCAATTCGCCATGTACTACGTGTACGGTTGAAAGGTGATACTTGAATCATTCCTAACATTAGTCGCCCCTGTTCTGCTACGTAGGCACAGAAACGGTACTTCAATGGGTTAGGAAACCAACTCAAAAATTTGAGTAATCCATACCAACGCCGTAACCATTGCATCTGGTTAATGACAATTTCAGCCTGTTTGGGAGTTAACTCTGATAATGAGTCTTGAGTTATTTGCTCCATCGGGTCTAAATCCCGGTATTGGGCTGGACGGATGACAACGCTGAGGTTTCGAGGAAGTAATGAATTCATCTTAATTAGATCTGCCATTTAGCCTTAACTGACTGCTTGATGAGGAAGTGCTACGATCATCTTAACCGCTTTTCACTCCTGCCTATTGCTACCCAAGAGTGATTTTTTTAACCGATATCCCAGGGCTGGAAAAGATGAACAGCCCAAAAGACCGGCGCGACACAGATCGCATACAATCTCCGCCAGTGGCTTCAACACCTGCGTGAAAAGTTGACCAGAGGGATTATTGCTTCTCCTGAGTATGCAGTACTATGCAGTAATTGTGGTGCTAAAGGGCAAAAATCTTTAACGATATATTCAACAACCTGATTTCAGCCGCCAAGGTAACCGCGCTGCAAATTTCTCTATTTTTACAGCCCTTTTCGGGAAATTAGCTTCTCAAAGTCCGCTTGAGTTTGGTGTAGAAGTTGCTCTCGGCTATCTGCAACTGAAAGTGTCTCCTTGAGTGTGGGAACCAGATTGCGGGCTTGTAGAGTCATATGAAGTTGCAAGTGAGCAACATATTCGCTGAAATCTTCATTGTGTACAACTGCGCCCATTGAGATATTTGATTCCACTGTCACTTGGTTCTCCTTCTCTTCTTTGGTGTGGCCATGTCTTGACATCATCAGAACTTATCACATTGTTTTGCTTAACTTCTTAATCTGTAATGAAGTTTAATGTTCTTTTGGTGAAAAACTCTTTATCAACTGGTTACCAGCATTTTGATAACTTAGTAAATAGTTTGAAACAATCGCACTTACAAGAAAAAGGGGATGACGTTGACTCAACATCCAGATGCCATTGCACCCCACGGTGGACAATTGGTTAACCGTATCGCTACACCAGAAGAAAAGGCAGAATTTCTCTCCAAAGCCGACTTTTTGCCACGAGTACAACTTGATGCGCGGGCGGTTTCTGACTTAGAAATGATTGCTATCGGCGGGTTTAGTCCCCTCACAGGTTTTATGAACCAAGCCGACTACACTCGCGTCGTCCAAGAAATGCGGCTAGCTAATGGCGTCGTCTGGTCAATACCAATTACACTATCAGTCACAACAGAAATAGCCTCCCCATTATCAGAGGGTAGCCTCATCCGTTTGGACAATCCCAATGGTAAATTTATCGGAGTTTTGCACCTGACGCAAAAGTATCTCTATGATCAAACCCAAGAGGTAATTAATGTTTACCGCACTGATGATACCAAACATCCCGGGGTGCAGGTAGTCTATAACCAAGGTTCTGTAAATCTGGCGGGTGATATTTGGCTATTAGAACGCCATCCCCATAGCCACTTTCCCGCCTACCAAATCGATCCCGCCGCTTCCCGACAGATGTTTCAGGATAAAGGTTGGAAAAGCATCGTTGGTTTTCAAACCCGTAACCCCATCCACCGCGCCCACGAATATATCCAAAAGTGTGCTTTAGAAACCGTTGATGGTTTGTTTCTGCACCCCTTGGTCGGAGCAACAAAAGAAGATGATATTCCCGCCGATGTCCGGATGCGTTGCTATGAAATTTTGTTAGAACATTATTATCCTAAAGATAGAGTGATTTTAGCAATTAATCCAGCAGCCATGCGTTATGCTGGGCCACGGGAAGCAATTTTTCATGCTTTAGTGCGGAAAAATTACGGTTGTACTCACTTTATTGTCGGACGGGATCATGCTGGTGTGGGTGATTATTACGGCACTTACGATGCTCAGTATATCTTTGACGAGTTTGATCCGGGTGAACTAGGTATAGTACCCATGAAGTTTGAACACGCTTTCTACTGCACACGCACTAAGCAAATGGCTACAACTAAAACTAGTCCTAGTCAGCCACAGGAGCGCGTTCACCTCTCAGGAACTAAAGTTAGAGAAATGCTGCGCCGGGGTGAATTACCACCGCCAGAATTTTCTCGTCCCGAAGTAGCAACCGAGTTGGCGCGCGCGATGCAAGCCTAAGCATCTACTTAAGGTAGTGGTCTATGGGAAAATTGTATAAACCCTAACTTTACAGTTAAGGCTTCAGCCTTATAAGCTGTTAGCTGAAGACTGATAGCAAGTTGTGATTTTTTGTCTGAGTATCTGAGTGTTAACCACTCAGATACTAAGTCATACTTAAGTGGTCAGGGTAGCTGGGAGTGTCCTGGGAGGTTTTGATGAAGCGGCGGTCTTTTTTACGACGAATCGGTTCTATATTAGCGGTATTGGGTATAAGTGAGGGTCAGTGGTTGACTTTAATCGATCGCTACTCCCAAGCTTTGGCACAGTCTGGTCAACGTAAATTAGCATTATTGGTTGGCATTAATCAATACCAAAAAGGTTTGTCTTTAAGTGGTTGTCTCACTGATGTGGAACTGCAAAAAGAATTGTTAATTCATCGGTTTGGCTTCCAAAGCTCAGATATCCTGACTTTAACTGATGAAGATGCTACCAGGAACTCCATTGAGACAGCCTTTAAAGAACACCTCACCCAGCAACTCAAAGCTGATGATGTGGCGGTGTTCCACTTTAGTGGCTATGGCACCAGAATTAAGTCCGGTATATTTATTGATACGGTGCAAAATGCTTTAGTTCCAGCTTATGATCCCCTATTACGACACAAAGGGGAAATAGTCAACTATATATTAGCAGAAACAGTAGAATTATTATTGCGATCGCTGCCCACAAACAGAGTCACTGCTGTATTAGATACCAGCTTTCATGCTCCCAGCAGTCTACCCATAGGTTGGCAAATTCGCGTCCGTCCAGAATCAACACAAGCACAACTAGCAACTGAGGAACTGGAGTTCTTACAACAACTCAAAAATCAAAACTCTAACCCCATTTACCCAGTGGTGTTGTCTGCTACTTCAGACACTCAACAGCTAGCCAGGGAAATACTATTTTCTGGGTTGTGCGCCGGTTTATTTACCTACACCCTAACCCAATACCTATGGGAAACCACACCAGCAACTACAATTAGATTCACTCTTTCCCATGTGGGGAGCTATATGCATAAGCTGGGAAGTAATCAGCAGCCAGGATTATTAAATGAGTCCAAAAATCCCCTCAAACCATTAACCGTGGAGAATTTACTCCTCCCAGATAGCCCAGTGGGCGGGGAGGGAGTCATTACAGCCCTGGAAGATGATGGGAAAACAGCCCAAATATTTTTAACTGGACTACCGCCACAAGTCTTAGAACATTATGGCACTAATTCCCGATTCCACCTACCAACAGGAGAACAGTTAGTATTGCGATCGCGCAACGGCTTAACAGCCAAAGCTCAAATATCTAAAGTTTTACCACCTTTATCACCCTTATCACCAAGCTCCCCACTTGTAGGACAGGTATTTCAGGAAGCCGTGCGGGTATTACCCCGAAATGTTAATTTAATAGTGGGTTTAGATACAAGATTAGAAAGAATCGAGCGCGTAGATGCCACAAGCGCCTTTGCTGGAATTGACCATGTGACTACCGTAGTCGCAGGAGAACAAGCAGCAGATTGTGTATTTAGTAAACTCTTAGAAACTCCCAGTCGCTATGGTTTATTTACCCCCGGTGGTAAACTCATAGCTAACACATCTGGAGAACCGGGGGAAGCGGTAAAATTAGTCGTGCAAAGATTAGTCCCCAAATTAACCACCCTCCTAGCCACAAAGTTATGGCGACTCACAGAAAATGAAGGTTCTTCGGGCTTACCAGTCAAAGCTACCCTGGAAATTATTAACAACTTATCACCCCGCGTCGTCATGCAACGGGAAACTACACGCACTCTCAACCCCGGACAACAGCAAAGTAAATACCTGCTCACAGCCCTGATGAATCCCATTGTACCCGTTGGCAGCCGCATGCAGTACCGATTACAAAATCAGGGCGATCGCCCCATCTACTTAATGCTGCTGGGATTAAAAAACAACATCAACGCCATCGCCTTTTATCCTTGGCAATCCGCAGAAGAATCTACATACTCTAACTCTAAACCCTTATTCCAACAAGTAGTTATTCCCCCCGGTGAAACCGTTGTATTACCCAAAGGTGTCACAGATTCCGAATGGATGATCCCAGGGCCAGCATACGAATGTGAACACCAAATGATTTTCAGCACCGCCCCCTTTAGGGAAACACTAGGATTTTTAGAAAAAGCCAAGTATCCCATCACAGACCAAAGACCCTTTGGCGCATTATTGAAACCTTTAGAAATTGCTCAAGTATTATTGCAGGATTTGCATAACGCCAGTGCAGTCACATCGGAAACTAACATCACATCTACCGAATCTTATGTATTGGATGTGAAAAATTGGGCTAGTTTCAACTTTGATTTTCAAGTCGCCTGAACTACCGATATTCCTTGGGGGTGACTCCCATGACGCGCTTGAAATGACGGGTTAAGTGACTATGACTATAAAATCCACAGGATACAGCAATCTCAGCTATGGACATTTGAGATGAGCGCAACATGGGTATTGCACGTTTTACCCGCTGCTGAATAATGTACTGATGCAATGGAATTCCCATGGACTCTCTAAACACACTGCATAGATATACCTGACTGTAACCTGCCAGTGTCGCCAGGTCAGCCAACCTGATATTTTGGTCAAGATAGCTATCAATATAATCAATTAACAGTTTTAAGGTAGATACACTCAAACCCCCAGGATGCTTTCGCCGTCGAATAACAGCGCTAGAATGGTGCTTTACCAGGCGCATCACTAGGGCGTTGATCAATGTATCTTGATAAACAGACCCCGTTTGAGAATCTGGTGGCGCTGCTAGTTCAGCCTTTAAAGCCATCCCTAAATGATAAACCCCTCCATCCTCTACACCAGAACGGGGAATCATTGCCACATCACCATTGGTGATCCTATCCCGGGCCAGGTCATTCACCAACTCCGTTTTCAGAAAAAACAAAGTAATCCCCATGTCTTGATTCCATGTAGCCCAGTGAGATGATCCATCAGGAAAAATACCTATACCCCCAGAACCCGCTAGTTTACGGGGGTATAGCTTACCGTCTAACCGACATTCTAATTCAGTTTTGCAATTGATATCAAACACCCCAAAAAACTGGTATCCATTAACACAGTGTTCTGGAATTTCATGGGGAGGTAGTTGATCATAGTGGAGCATGATCACTTGATCTGCTTGCAGGGAGTTGCAAATAGTGGGCTGATAGGGTAAAACCCTGCGTATGGTATTAAACTCCTGGGGATATACCTTTAACTCCCTGGTCTGGGAATTAACACTGGGATGATGGTCTAATTGTGGTTTGTGAAAATTTTGCCTGAGTAGATTTACCATAAGGTGAGGTTTAAATTGTAATTGCTAAATTGAAATAATTTATATTACAATCGTCTCACCAATTCAAGATTATGGCTAGCTCCTATGAATTAATAATACTTGCGTAATAATAATTCTAGCTTTTGTTTAGTTGCCTCCGGTGCTTGATCTAACTGAGTTAAAATCGCATATTTCAACGCCGAATGAGCATCACTGACTGGGGGATTTTCACTCAAACGCCTGACAGTTTCTTGAATAACCTTTTGCGCATTCACCGCGTTACGCTGCAAATTAGCAATTATCATTTCTACCGTCACACTATCATGATCCGGGTGCCAGCAATCGTAATCTGTCACCAGGGCTAAAGTTGCATAGGCAATTTCCGCCTCCCTGGCTAACTTCGCCTCTGGTAAGTTGGTCATCCCAATTACTGTTGCGCCCCAACTGCGGTAAAGATGGGATTCAGCTTTGGTGGAAAACGCGGGGCCTTCCATGCAGACATAAGTACCACCGCGATGCAGTGTCACATCTGGTAAATTTAAAGATGCGATCGCAGAGGCTAACACCCCAGCTAAATTGCGACAAATGGGGTCACCAAAGGCAATGTGAGCCACAATTCCCTCCCCAAAGAATGTGGAAACCCGATTTTTAGTTCTGTCGATAAATTGATCTGGAATCACCATATCCAGGGGTTTAGCTTCTGCTTTCAAAGACCCCACCGCACTGGCTGAAATTAAATACTCTACCCCCAGCTGCTTCATCCCATAGATATTAGCGCGAAAAGGCAACTCAGAGGGCATTAAAGTATGATTACGACCATGTCTTGCTAAAAATGCTACTCTTTCTGTTCCCAGGGTTCCCAAAATTACAGCATCAGATGGGGAACCAAAAGGGGTTTTAATCTCTAATTCTTCTACATCCTTTAAGTCTGCCATTTTGTACAGACCACTACCGCCAATAATCCCAATCCGAGCTAGTGCCATAATTCTCTCATCTCATTCTTGATTTAGTATAATTAGTATAATTGGTATTACTCTTGTATTCGCAATCCCACTGAAACTAGGTCAAAGTGATCAGGAAAAAGAGTATTGCGATCGCAGTCAGCTTTTTCTAATTTCGTACCCCTGAGATTAGCTTGACGCAAATCCGCCGCAAACAACAAAGCACCCCGCAGGTCAGCATTTTGCAAATCAGCTTGAGCTAGGTTAGCAAAACTCAGGTCACAACCTCTG
The DNA here is from genome assembly GCF_015245355.1 of Anabaenopsis elenkinii CCIBt3563. Lineage (GTDB taxonomy): Bacteria > Cyanobacteriota > Cyanobacteriia > Cyanobacteriales > Nostocaceae > Anabaenopsis > Anabaenopsis elenkinii. Next base: position 2,322,766 of record NZ_CP063311.1, read on the forward strand.
AGATTAGCACCATTCAGATTAGCTTCGCTCAAGTCAGCATAGCTAAAGTCACATCCTTTGAGATCAACACCTTGCAAATCAGCCTTACCTAAGTTAACCCCAGTAAAATCCCGTTTTCCTGCCGCATACCTTTCTAAAAGAGTCAAGGTAGTATTAATATTATTCTCTTGAGAATTTGTTTCCGCCATATAAGCACCGATACTTTTTTGCTAACATTCACTAATACTGATTTGTAAATTAGTTCAAGACTTTCATGTGTAAGAATTTTTCTTCTATACTTAGTGACACAAACCAAGTGTATTTTCAGGTCTGAAATACTGTGTCTTTCATGTCTTAAACCACTTGTCATTTTTGGGTAAACACTGTAGAATCTATCTTAACAGACAAATTTTAGCACAAAGCATGAAAGCTAGATATCAGTACAGATTTTACCCGACAGACCAACAGCAACAGAGTTTAGCTCGGTTGTATGGTTGTGTTAGAGTTGTCTGGAATGATGCTCTAGGTTTGTGCAAACAATCTGAAAAGCTGCTTGGGTACAACAAACTCTCGGCAATGCTAACCCAAGCTAAAAAGACTGAAGCAAGAAAATGGCTATCTGATGTTTCTTCAGTGCCATTACAACAGTCTCTTAGGTGTTTAGATAGGGAGTGACTGTAAGACTGTTTCGGCAGCGAGTTACTGTGAACTGTCAAGAATCACCGACCTTCAAGGTCGGTAAATATGTCAACATGTCCCATCTGCTAGCCAATTTCACCCACAAACTCCTGCGGCTGATCACCATGGTGATTCTCTGCACCGTCATGACTGGTATACTCTTTACAGGCAATACTTGGGCTGATGCTTCTACCTTAGGAGTTAAAAACGGTCAACTTAGCCCTTGTCCCCCTTCCAATAACTGTGTTGTCAGCCAAAATGCCGATGCTAAACACGCCATTGACCCCATCACTTATCATGTAGACCGAGACACAGCACGAAAAACCTTACTGCAAGTCCTCAGTGTTGTTCCTAGGACAGAAGTGATAGAACAGACAGATAATTACATTCATGCTCTCTCCAAAAGCCGGATCTTTAAATTTGTGGATGATGTAGAATTTTATTTGCCCAGTGATCAATCAGTGATTCACACCCGTTCTGCATCTCGTGTGGGAGAATCAGATTTAGGTGTCAACCGCAGACGTGTAGAGCAAATTCGTTTAGCTTTGCAAGATTTAAACATTTAATCTCAGGTCATCCCACAGCTTAAAGCCGTGGGAGTATCTCAAGCAGCCACAGTGAGAATTTCTACCCCCGTTTCTGTGACCACCAGAGTATGTTCACATTGGGCAGAGAGTTGGCGATCGCGAGTCACAGCAGTCCAACCATCACTGAGAACCTCAACCTCCCAAGTACCGACATTAATCATCGGCTCAATAGTAAACACCATTCCTGGTCGGAGGCGTTTACCCTTTCCCCTAGTACCATAATGGGGAATATCTGGCGCTGTGTGGAAAATATTACTAATTCCGTGTCCCACAAAGTCCCGCACCACAGAAAACCCTTGGGATTCAGCATACTCTTGAATAGCAGCACCAATATCCCCAATTTTTGCCCCTGGCTTAACTTCAGCAATACCCAGGCGGCGACATTCTTCAGTCACCTCTACCAGCTGCTGGGCTTTTGGCGAAGGAGTACCCACAAAGAAAGTTTTAGATGTATCACCATGGTAACCATCAACAATCAGTGTGACATCAATATTGATAATATCGCCGTTTTTGAGGACTTGCTTGGCGTTGGGAATACCATGACAGACGACCTCATTCACACTAGTACAAATTGACTTGGGATAGCCTTTATAACCCAGGGGTGCGCTCTTAGCTCCGTGGGCTTGTGTCCAACGTTCGGCTTCATCATTTAATTGCAGAGTCGTTACCCCCGGTTTGACCATTGGTTCCAGGTGCTGTAATAATTGGGCCGCCAAGCGTCCGGCGCGACGCATTTTTTCGATTTCCCTTGTAGATAAAATGACAATTGGTTCAGTTTTCATAAATTTTCTTTGGCTGAATCGTTGATAAAGATAGTTAAACCCGTCTGTGCAGCTCTTTGGATAGCATCAGCCACCTGAAGGACATATAAACTTTCTTCCGGGGTGACATACAAAGGAGTGCCATAAAAAAGATGATCTAACACCATATTTGTATCTTTAGCAAACAAACCCCGACGAGTGCCAACTTCTATGGGTGTTTTTCCTCCAGACTTAATCAACAGTCCTTGATCGCCATCAAAAATTAAACCACCTTTTGCGCCGTGAACTTCAAGTTTCCGTTCTGCTTCCCAAAGGGTTTCGCCTTTACCATAAACAACTTGTGCTAACAGTCCATTTTCAAAGCACAGTTGACTGATACAGAAACAAGTTTGATAGTAGTCCGGTTCTGTCTGCCAATATCGGTGATGACAGTTGACTGACAATACTTTACCAAATAAATTGGTGAGACGATGTAATCGAGATAAGGCACCAATTAAAGGAAAACCAAACAATTCATGGTTATAAGTCCATCTGCGGGGTGCGGGATGCTGAGGGTTAATGGTGCTGTAGCGGACATAAAAAATATCGCCGACTTCACCTAAGTTCTCCCGTACAGCTTGATGTAACCCACCTAAAAGTTCTATGTGTTCAACGTGTAAGAGTTTATTTTGGGATTTGGCTAGGGCGATCAACTCCTGTGCTTCCGTCACATCTAGAGATAAAGGATATTCGACAATTACGTGTTTACCTTGTAAAAGTGCCTCACGGGCGATCGCACCATGATCGCGGTTAATTGTGGAAATCACCACCAAATCAATATCTTCACGTTCTACTAGTTTTCCCCAATCAGTTAACACTTCTGTCTGATATTTTTGGGCAAAGGCGGCTGTATTTTCTGGGTGATGACCTGCGATCGCTACTAGATTTGTTCGCTGATCACCAATCAATGCTTCAGCCCGTAATTTTGCCGCATATCCCGTACCAACTAAGCCTACACGCACTTTTGCTGTTTCCAAAGCTGCTTCTGAATTATACATGATCCTTACAGTTGTGTTTTTGACGGGAATTGGAATAGCTACTTGGCTGCAGGTATGATATTTGCCCCCCAGGGAGAAAATACATAAAATAAACTTATATTTATTTACTAACTAAACTTCATTACTAATCGGGGTTGATTTTCAGTTCAAACCGGCAATTTTTCCCGTAGTATCAGAATTGAAGCAGTGGAGAATCGGCGGCTCATCCCATAAAGATAGCCTTATGGTTTATTTCAGGATAACTTATACTGCCGTTCAAATTAAGAGAGGATAACTCAATGGCTACTTTCAAAGTCACATTAATTAATGAAGAAGAAGGCTTAAATACCACAATTGACTGTGACGACGATACCTATATTCTTGATGCAGCCGAAGAAGCCGGTATTGACTTACCCTACTCCTGCCGTGCCGGAGCTTGCTCAACCTGTGGTGGTAAAATCGTCAGCGGTACTGTTGACCAATCTGACCAATCATTCTTAGACGACGACGTGATTGACCAGGGATATGTCTTGACCTGTGTTGCTTACCCAACTTCTGACTGCACAATTGAAACTCACAAAGAAGAAGAATTACAATCTGCTATGTCTTGATCTGTGTTGCTGACACAACTTCTGACTGCACAATTGAAACTCACAAAGAAGAATTACAATCTGCTTAGTACGCGCTATCAACAAGAGAGGATAACTAAATGGCTACTTTCAAAGTCACATTAATTAATGAATCTGAAGGTTTAAACCAGACAATTGAGTGCGACGAAGATACCATTATTCTTGACGCCGCCGAAGAAGCTGGTCTTGACTTACCCTTTTCTTGCCGTGCTGGTGCTTGCTCCACCTGTGCTGGTAAAATTGTCAGCGGTACTGTTGACCAATCTGACCAGTCATTCTTAGATGATGAGCAGATTGAAGCCGGATATGTACTAACCTGCGTTGCTAAACCAACTTCTGACTGCACTATCGAAACTCACAAAGAAGAAGACCTGTACTAAGAGTTCACCGTGTGACATACTCCTGCAACAGCAGGAGTATGCAGGGGTAGAGCTAAAATTTGATGTTGTTATTAAGAGTTTGAATTTGGGTACCAGGGTAATAAAACTGTAAAATTCGCGAATTTGACCAACCTAGTTTAGCTAAATTCTGCGCCCCAGTTTGACTTAAACCAACCCCATGTCCTAGTCCACCACCAATAAAAGCATATCCCCACAAATTTGCTGTACCTTTTTTGAGGGGTTCTATATAAAATAGGGTACTTCTGGGAGCGGCAAAAGCGCTACGAATCTCGTCTTTCTCCAGGGTAAAAGTACCGATATCTGTCTTCACCCTCAGTTCAAGAATCCTCCCACTACGACTACGCTTGACTACAGACATAGCCTCAACTGTGTTAAATTTGGCATAGGGACTATTTTTGATTTCCAGGAATCTTTGTAAAAGTCGGTTAATATCATCAATGGGAGTTTCTTTGTGCCAACGAAAAGTATTCCAGGTACTTTCGTTGAATCCTTCACGGCGGTTAATAAACTCACGAAAGTTGGTTTCATCAGCTAAACTCTTTAGAGATAAATCCCACAAGTTGGTTGCAGCATCTACTACTGGGCGTAAATAAGGACGATCTTCACCATTCCAGACATCACTAAAGTAAGCAGTCACACCGCCGGTAGTCGAAGAATACAGGGCATCCACTAGCTGGTTATTATAAGTTAAAATCATCCCCCTGGTGGCGGCGATCGCTTGATCAGTCCTGGGAACGGCTCCACTCAAACCATAATAAACTTGGCAGTGAGTGGTAGCACATAATTGATAATTATCAATGGCAAACCGGCGCAAATTCCTTAAAGCATAAGTGCGGGCGAGAATTGCTTGGGCTTCCACCGCTGTGGTGGGTGCATTTGTACCAATTTCGTGAGGTACAACCCCACGCAAATAACTTTCTAAAGGTACTTCATTGACTAAAGTATATGTACCATAGGCGTTGGGCTGTAAAGTCAACCATCCTGGATATAAACGATTATGTTCGAGTTTTTCCCCTTCTCTGACTCGAATTAATTGTTTATTTGTGCTAATTTCTAAGTGATTTGGGCTGTAACGCTGGCCGTTTATTTCCCAAGTAACTCTGGGTACTTCTGCCAAAATCTTGGTGTCAATATATGCCATCTCCTTACCAGCAGCTTGCACACTCTCGAAGAGTAAGCGCCGCAGTAAGGGAGTATCATAAATATCCCGTTTCGCCCAAACTTGCCAGCTAGCGGGTTGCCCTATTTCCACCTCTATTCCCTGGGAACGCCAACTTTGTGCGCTGTCTTCGGCGGTTTCAAAGGTGCGGTATGTACCTAAAACCACCACCTCCTCTATCCCAACCCGGGGTAAGGATTCCATAACCGTTTTCAGCTCGACTGGGTTCTGGGTAACTAGTTTTTTTTCCCGATTACCTGCTGTAAATCTTAGCTGTAAGCGATCGCCTGGTGTTGGTTCCAATTGCAACTTGACTTGCGGATTCTCGCCAAATCGTTGCACAATACCGATTCTCAGTTCTAGATCCTGATTTGTGTTCTTAACAGCTGAAGCACCCGTCAACAAAACCAAGGAAAGTGTTGTCAGGGCGGTATAGGAAAAACGCCATAAATGAGATTTCATTGTAGTCATCTGATTCTTGCCAATGCCAAAATACTAACCATTACTCAAATTTTCCTCATGTTTCCACCTTAATCTAGAAATTAATAGACCTTTTATACCTAGAAAAGTTCTCACAATTATTTAGGTGCTGTAACCAACAGAGGTCTGTGTGAAAACATGACAAATTCCCCACCCTTGGCGTTTGCTATATTTGTTACACCATTGCAACTAACTCAAATCTTTATGAATGTTCGCGAAAGTGATACTAAACCAGCCCCTACCCCATCGAAAGGATGGAGCAGTTGGCAAGAAAATTTAATTCTGATAGCGATCGCCCTATGTTTAGCAGTGATCATCAGAATATTTATTGCCGAACCCCGCTATATACCTTCAGACTCCATGGTACCTACCTTACATACAGGCGATCGCTTAGTAGTAGAAAAAGTCTCATACCGTTTTCACCCTCCCTCCCAGGGAGATATTATCGTTTTTCAGCCCCCCGCCGAACTACAACGCCGGGGATATCCCCAAGATCAAGCCTTTATTAAGCGTATCATTGGTATCCCTGGTAAAATCCTCAAAGTCAGTAATGGTCAAGTTTACCTCGACGGTCAACCCTTAAAAGAAGACTACATTGCCGAACCTGCAAATCAGCCATTTCCCCCCGTACAAATTCCAGAAGATCAATATTTTGTCATGGGAGATAACCGTAACGATAGTAACGATTCTCGCTACTGGGGTTTTTTACCCAGACAAAATATCATCGGTCGCGCAGCATTTCGCTTTTGGCCTGTTGACCGCATAGGCTTTCTTTGAATCTCAAAACCTGAGAAAATACATCAGCTGGGCTATGGTCTCACCGGTTAGCTGCAATCGTCGTTGGAAATCCGCCAAGTTGCGGTAGCTCCCAGCTGAGAGACGATTTTGCACCACAGCCTCCGCTAGAGACACATCTATAAAAGGAATTTGCACTAATTGCTCAACGGTAGCAGTATTGAGGTTAACTAACTGGTGAGGAGCATCTAGAGATTCGTTGTCATAATAAATAAAACTCAGTAGCGGCGCTAATGGTTCTAATCGCTGTCTTGGCATACCTAAAGCCGCCGCCACATCTTCAATACAATAAAATTTAACCCCAGATCGCGACAATTCCACCAGCGATCGCGCTTGGTGGATGGACAACCCTGGTAGGCGTAACCAATCGTCTACAGTAGCTTGATTAGCATCAATGCGAATCCCCAATTTTACCGCCAGCTGAATTTCCTCCCCGGACTGTAATCGATAATAAGGGTCATTGAGAAGTTGAGCGCGGAGTTTTTGTAACTTAAGGTTTAAAGGTAGCCAGTTCATAGTTTGTTGCTGACATCAAGAAATTTGCTCTAGGATCTGGCGGCGCTTTTGCTCAAATTCGTACTCAGAAATCAATCCATCTTGGCGCAGGGTATCCAACTCACGCATAGCCTTAGCCATATCTTCTACCTGACTACCCGTAGAGATAGGATGTTTAACTGCAGACCGCCCCAAATTAAAATGACGGTCAAAAGCCGCTTCATCCTGTGCCAAATACCAAACCCCCTCAATAGCACTTGCTACCTTAGGGATAGGTGTCCAGGACAGTAAAACATACAACACACCCCAAAGAGGTTGTCCCAAATAAAACTTATGTAACCCCGAAATAGTCAGCGTACCAGACAGCGCCAAAATTGCTGCAATGCTGCGACTTTTGCGTTTATTTAACATAATATTTAACATATTTAACATATTTCCCATCCACCCAGCACTAGGACTTTCTACAGTCAAGTTTAAACCCAAATAAGTGGTTTGCAGAGAACTTTACCAGCTATATCTAAGAATTATGTCCGATAAATCATGGGTTTTACCCGGACAAACATCAACAGCCTCACCTAAGCGCAAGAAACCATAATTTTCGTAAAATGAGATCCCTGCAAAATTATCATAATTGGTAAAAACCCACAGTTCTTGAAATTCAAAACTCCGTGCATACTCCTTTAACCTATCCATCATGATTGTTCCCCAGCCTTGTCTGCAAAACTGTGGACGCAAACCAAACCATCCTATCCATACAACATGAGAGGGGCTATCACTTAATTGATAAAGACCCATAACACCGATTGATTCACCCACCAACTTAGCAATATATACCTCCCAGAAACTAATAGTGGGATCATGCTGGCCAATACCACACCACCTCAACATAGCTAAACTAAATTGATCCCCAAACTCCAACTCTTGCAAAAGTGGAATAAAATCTACAATATCCCTCGTTTGCATAATATTCAGACATTGATTATTAGACATAAAAATTATTAGTTACGGTCATATTAATCACAGTTCAGGAGCAAATACCACCCGAAAACCGCAGATCCTTAAACCACCATCAGACTCATTCCAGTTACGACTAGCGCTGCGACAAAGTTCGGCTGCAAAACTCCAAGACCCCCCACGTAATAGGCGACGATGAAAGTCACCACCAGCCTCCCAGACGCTACCATCCCCAGGTGCGCCACAGTAATTATTATGCCAAGTATCAGCACACCACTCCCAGACCTGGCCATGCATATCATACAACCCGAAGGCATTGGCGATCGCAAAACTGCCCACATCAGTTGTTTCCCTGCGGTATTTGCTCTTAACATCCATACCATAACTATCGCTACTACAATTAACTAAATCAGTGGTGATCATTTCGCCAAAGTGGTAGGATGTCGTAGTTCCAGCCCGACAAGCGTACTCCCATTCAGATTCACTAGGTAAACGATATTCACGTCCAGTTTTTTGTGACAGTCTAGCGCAGAATTCCACAGCCTCGTACCAGGATACGTTTTCTACAGGACGATTGGCTCCTTTAAATTTCGAGGGGTGTGGGTTTAAGGGTTGTTTGACTTCAGGTAAAGCCGCTACAGCTTTCCATTGAGCTTGTGTGATGGGAAATTTACCCATAAAGAATGGTTTGAGAGTGACTTTATGTTGAGGGCGTTCATCAGCATTTCCTTCACAGTCAGGCGACCCCATCATAAAACTACCACCAGGAATTGAAACCATTTCCAGTGTTACTACTGCGTTTAATTTTTCGGTAAAAAATTTAGCCGTCGGAAAATCGTGGTTGACCTCTCTACCTGCTGTATCTACGGTCACCACTTCAAATTGAAAAGTTTCTAAGGGGGGTAATGGAGGTTTTAATTGTTTTGGTGGCGATGGTAATCGAATTAATTTAGGTAAGATTATTTCTGTAATTTTTGGTTCAGCAGCGGATTTTTTACTATCCTGTAAATCTTTGAGAACTTCCGAAGCTGATTGATATCTTTCACTGGCTAAATGTTTCAATAATTTATTTAAAATCCGGCTTAACTCATCGCTGATGAACATCCCCTTTTTCTCTAATTGTTCTTGCCATAACCAATTACCGTTCATGGCATCATAAAGAGGATCAAGAATCTCTCCATAGGTATTTTGTATTGGCAAACATTGGGTTAACAGACGTACGCAGGTGACACCCAAAGCATATAAATCACTTCCATGACAGGGAAAGCCAGCCATTTGTTCAGATGGAGCATAACCAATAGTATAAATAACCGTCGCCTGTCGAGCTAAAGTTGTTTGTGTTACCTGCTTCGCACCACCAAAATCAATTAATACCGGTTTACCGTCACTTTCCCGGCGGATGATGTTATCTGGTTTAATATCTCTATGAATAATGTTAGCAGCATGAATAAATTCCAGAACTGGTAATAAATCAGTTAAAAGTTGGTAAATTTGCGCTTCACTAAAGGGTTTTTCCTGAACCTCTTGTAATAGAGTTTTCCCTTGTATAAATTCCTGAACCAGGTACAAGCTAGAACCTTGTTCAAAATAAGCCAATAATCTTGGTATTTGAGTATGATTTTCTCCGAGTTCATACAAACGAAATGCTTCTTCTTTGAAGAATTGCGCCGCTTTATTACGTTGAATTGTTCCTTGAACTTGAGGGAAAAATTGTTTGATGACGCAAGGAGCATTGAGTCTGTCTACGTCTTCAGTTTCATAAGTTCTACTAAATCCACCTTCTCCTAAAAGTCTCAATACGCGATAGCGATTTCTCAGAAGTTGGCCAAAGTTACTTTGTCCGCAACTAATGCAAAATCTATTGTCTTCAGGGTTGAATGGATTAGAGCAATTGGGATTCTGGCAAATTTGCATAATGAGGAGGAAATAGCATCTTATCCAAACTTGGCCCCAATAATATCAAATTCAGAACAGTTATGTATACCCGTAAACTTGAATAACAGTGGATCTGGATATATACTTTAAGGGCAAAATACAAATGCAGAATTTTTATTGGTTTTTCTTTTATACTTCCTATTTAAATAGGCTTAGTCTTGGGATCATATATTTTGATCACACAAGAAATGATATGGTAAAAGACTGGAATTTGTCAAGGGTGTCTCATGTTGTTAATTATGTACACAATCCAGGTTATTTTTTGTTATCAAAAGCACGGATAAATTCAGCAACTAAGACAATAAGTACAACTCCTGTAATCAGGAAAATACTTAAAGTATTGATCTCAGGCTGCAATTCTGTTCTCAAGCGACAAAGGATTTCCCCTTGTAAATTGTTACAACCGCTACCTAATGTCAAACTACCAAGGAGGAAATCCACTAAACTCAGGACAAAAGCTAGGAGACAACTGGTTCTAATACTGGGTGTTAATTGAGGTAGTAATACTTTCATAAATGCTTGTCTTGGTGTAGCGCCCAAATCTAAAGCTGCTTCTAGTAAGTGGGAGTCTAAATTTGCCACTCTTGAACACAGCACAAGTACCATATAAGCTAGGCAAAATACTATATGAGCTGCAATAATTGTCCACACGCTTAAGGGGATAACAAAGGCTGCGAGAAAAACTAAAATAGCTACAGCGATGACAAGATCTGGAATAATTAATCTGAGGTAAGAAATACCACTGTACCAATTCTTACTCGAAAGCTGATAAACTCCCAATCCTATGACCATTAAGGTTCCCAGCAAAGCTAAAATACCCACTACAGTCACGGAAATTATTAAACTGTTCTTTAAAGCTGAAAAAAATTCCTCAGACCTGAAGATATTGTACCAATTGACGGTAAATCCTATGGTGTAATTTGTACGGTCGGGTGAAGGGTTGAAGCTATCAAAACCGAAGTTTAGTATAGAAAAGCACATATCTTTAAATAAAATTACTGTTGAAAACCTGGGGTTTCGGATAAATATCCACCTTGATCAGGATGGATGTGTTTTGAACAACATCACATCTTAACATTGTCAATGCCATGATTTCATACTTTTGGAGGATAGGAAATAAAATTTATGCCCTATGTATGGGAGCAGGATAGATAAAGTATCTCTTACCATGGGATGAAATTAACAAAAATAACACCACCATAAAAAATATAAAAAACTTGTCTAAATCAAGGAAATTTTGCGGAAAAAGTCTCTGTTTTTCGGAACATTTTCCAGAAAAATATGAGAACTTAATTACTGATATTTTAATCATCTATAACTTAGTTTCTCTCTTGAACAAAACAATATTTCCCTACTAGGATAGACAGCAAATATAGGAGATGAGCCATACAATCTAAATTAATGTGCTTATTAAAAAGTACTAATTAAATCCTTTATAGGCACTTATGAAACAGCAGATAGATATCTCGTTTCATCTGATTTTGCAGGAGTTGTGTAATGCGAATTGCTCAAGTTGCGCCATTAATCGAGAGAGTACCCCCTCCAGCATATGGCGGTATAGAGTTAGTTGTGGGACTACTAACTGATGAATTAGTTCGCCGGGGACATGAAGTGACGCTATTTGCTTCAGGAGATTCTATTACCCTGGCCAAGCTAGTATCAGTTCATCCCCGTGCTTTACGTCTTGACCCCGAGGTCAAGGAACCGAATATATACGAAATGTTACAACTAGGCTTTGTCTATGAGCGAGCTGAGGAGTTTGATATTATTCATTCCCACGTCTGCTGTTCAGCACTACCCTATGCCAATCTGATTAAAACACCTACGTTGCACACATTGCATGGGATTTTTACCCCTGATAATGAAAAAATGTTTCAATATGCTAAACATCAACCTTTTGTGAGTATTTCCCAGGCTCAGAGGGATCTCAGGTTAGGGTTAAATTATGTAGCAACGGTTTACAATGGGATTGATGTTAATAGTTACAAATTCCATCCCCAACCGGATAACCCGCCATACTTGGCGTTTTTAGGTCGGATATCTCCAGAAAAGGGTACACACCTAGCGATCGCCATTGCGCAAAAAACCGGTTGGCATTTGAAAATTGCTGGTAAAATAGATGCAGTTGACAAAGAATACTTTGAGCAAAAAGTCAAGCCACACATTGATGGTCAACAAATAGAGTATCTTGGTGAAGCCAACCATGTGGAAAAAAATGCCCTCATGGGGGGTGCGGTAGCAACTCTTTTCCCCATCACTTGGCGAGAGCCTTTTGGGCTAGTTATGGTAGAGTCAATGGCAGCGGGTACGCCAGTGATTGGGATGAAACTAGGGTCTACTGTCGAGATCATTAAGCATGGAAAAACAGGGTTCCTGTGCAATAAGGTTGGTGATTTTATTCAAGCTCTTGATCAGGTAAGACAGTTAGACCGCCATGTTTGCCGAGAGTATGTTAATCATCACTTTAGCCTGCAAAATATGACTGATGGTTATGAAGCAGTTTATCAGCAAATTCTCGCAGGACAATCTACCAAACATGATCAAATCCCAGGTGTAGTTAGTCTGGGTATGAACAGTAATTTCTGAGATGGTTGATTTTTAGGTAGTTGAGCATGGGTATGTATTTTCACCCATGACCAATTACCAATTACCTACCATTGGAGAGGAATGTTATGGACCAGAAAACACCGCTTGTTCTATATCTTCCCGACTCAGGGAATATTTAAACGATCGCTGGATGTCTTGCTGATTTTCGCCAGATTTGATATACCTGACTATAATTTCCTCAATATCAAGCCACAGTTGAGCTTGCCAATCGGCACGTTTTACATGCCAACAGTGTAGCAGGGTTTCATCCTGTTGACAGCCTTGGTTTTTCAGCCACTGTTCAATTTGTGGGAGAGGATGACTATATAAAGGTGTATCGGCACTAAGCATAGTAAAATCAGAAAAACAACTGCAAATTTACAACTTGAAATTTATGATTTAATCATCTTGATTTCTGGGGAAGTCGGGATTTGAGAAATATGGGTTATCTGTGGTTGACTAAGTGGGGTTGGTATGCTGGGTTCACCACGAATCACAGCTACGGCGATAGCGACTAACACACAACCCACAATGGTTAAGCCTAACACAAATAATGCAAAAATTTCTCCTGCTGACAAGGGGCGATCGCTAGCATCGAGATACATGGACTTTGAGAAATCATAGGGTTTACGGACGGGATGGTTTAAATCCGTCGGTGCTTGAATCACCCCAAACCGAGAATAGCCGATTTTGACATCATAACTCAAACGCCGTTCGGGATTACTGAGAGTGGCGTAGGCTTCATTAATTTGCTGAAATTTAGCCGTAGCAACTGTAGGCGGTAATTCTGTAGTATCTGGATGATACTGTTTACTCAGTTGCAAATAAGCCCGCCGAATCTCAATGACTGATGCCGAGGGATGCAACCCTAACAGGGCATAATAGGTTATATTTTGGCTGATTTGTCGGTGTTTCCCGTTTTGACTCACGGCTGTGATTCACTTTGCTCAAATTCAGTTTTCTATATTCTAGAACTTTTGTTGGGGTAATTCCTGGTAATATAGCTATCAAAATATAGTGGGAGCGTGAGAACCCCTGCGCTTTAGCGAGGGGATGAAAAGCGACTCAACAGGATTTACCCTGTCGTATCCTGACTACAAAAAACTTATTTACAAGGCATTTCTGATTAGTTAGGATAAAAAAGCATCCACAAATATGGTGAAAAACCCAAAAGATGTTTTCCTTAAGTAGCCACACAGCTAGATTTATTTTTAGCCGAGGTGGGTAGGGCATTTTGACTGTGCCACAACGATATTATTTATTCAAATTTTTAAATATAGCAGGGGGCAGGGGGCAGGGGGCAGGGGGAAGCCTTGAAACGCTTCAAGTTCAATGGTTTTATCTTCTGTTTATGTCCTAACCACCTTGGCGGTTGCTATAAATAATATCGTAAACTTTGCGTAGCGTGTCTTCAGACCGCGTAGCAACATCAGTTTAGAATCCCCTGTGATTCTATCCAGGGGAGAAGTCAAAGTTGACCCCTCCTGACTCAGGAGGGAATAAGTTACAGAGCATCCAAAAACTGCTGGATCTTTTTCAACAGTGGCTCCGAGGCGATCGCTTGGGCCAAATCTTGAGCATTGTGATAGTAAGTGAAAGCTAACTTTTTGCGTTTAGTCCGAGCGTAAAATTGACCCATACTCAGCAGCGCCGAAATTTCTCCCAGAGAGTCGCCAACTTGTTGATAAATGGCGATCGCCTGCTGATAGTATTTCATAGCCTGACGATAACTCCTCAATATACCATAGGTAAAACCAATATTATGTAGGGTTGTCCCTTCTCCGGCCCGGTCATTGATTGCCCGACGGGTCAACAAAACCTGATAGTAAAGTAACAGAGCCTTTTTTGGTTCCCCCAAATCACCATAGACAGAAGCAATATTATTTAAAGTCGTAGCTTCGGCCACCACATTTTTAACAGCGCGTTGAATGGGGAGTGCAGCTTGGAGAAATTCTAAAGCTTGGTCATACTGTCCTAATGTGCTGTAAGCATAACCAATACCATTGAGGGTAGTTGCTTCCCCGGAAAAATCTCCGAGTGAGCGGCGCATAGCCAAAATTTGGTAATGTAGCAACAGGGAGCGCTTAGGTTGTCCCAACTTAGTGTAAATCAGTGCCACATCATTGAGAGTAGAAACCTCTCCTGGAATATCTTGTAAATCTCTAAAGATGTGTAAAGCCTGGTCAAAATACTCTACCGCTCGTGACAATCGCCCCAGACGGCTGTAAGTAGAGCCCAGATTACTCAAGGCGATCGCTGAGGCGCGTCTGTTACCAATTTCCTCAGCCACCAACAGCGCTTGCTCAAAACACTCTAAAGCTTGTAAAGGTTGACAACAACTCAGATAAGCCAAACCGACATCATTTAATGTATGGCCTTCCCTAGCTCTGTCTGGGATAGCTCGAGCTAACTGTAAATTCTCGGTGGCAAAATTCAGATATTCTTGAAACTGGCCTTGCTGATAGTAGCGGTTAGCTTGATTACGGCGTTGTTCCCATTCTTGGACTCGATTAAAAGCTTGCGTCATCTGACCCCGGTTACACTCTGCGATGAATTGGCAAGGGTTGGGAATGCACCTCAAGAGGATTCCCAATATTCAGTTAGTGGTTATTTTCTCCCTTTAGAGATAAAAAGTAAAGACCATTGCCATAAAAAAATATATCCCTAGAAATAAGATTACTTAATTGATATCCTAACCAATATTTATCTTCTCAAGGTTTCCATCCCAGGGTTTTCACTAGATCGGGGGAGGCGATCGCCATCAGACCCGTCTCTAATTGGACGAAGAAGAGCCAGGTCTGAGTCTTTCTCTCCAAGAGGGTTGTTGGGGCGATGGAGAAGTAGAAGAAGTCCTAGGAGTGGATGAAGGACTCACAGTAGTTCTACGCTCCCTATCTGATGGTACTGTTCTAGTCCGTGACGGCGGGGGTGATGAAGGGCTCACAGTAGTTCTGCCCTCCCTATCTGATGATACTCTTCTAGTCCTTCTGGGAGTAGGAGATACATTCCCCGGTGAATTGGTTGTTTCTGGCTGAGAACCTCTTCTTACTCTTGTGTGTCTTCTTCTCACGTTAGAGGTGGGGGAAATAGCCCGCTCCCCGGCGACAACAGAACGGTTCCTGACTGATTTGGCCTTAATCGGCTGTGCCTTAATACTACCGACACGACCTTGTAGTTGAGGTTTTTGGGGAAACTGTTCTACAGGTATTCCCTCGACTGCCTTTTTCATAAATCCCCGCCAGCTGCTAGCAGCAGTACCACTGTCTCCTGCAGTCGGGCTGTCATCATCATTACCCAACCAAACCCCTGTGACCATTTGGGGAATGTAGCCAATAAACCACAAATCGCGGTATTGCTCAGATGTGCCAGTTTTCCCAGCCACTGGTCTATCTCTTAATTGGGCAGGGCCACCAGTACCTGAACGCACAGTTCTACCTAACATCCAGGTGGTAATCGCTGCACTAGTGGGGTCAAAAACCCGTCGCTGCTGGAAATCACTAGACCAAACCACCTCTTGTTCACGGTTGAGGATGCGGCGAATGCCATGGGCTTCTACGTATAATCCCTGATTTGCCAAGCTACCATAGGCGTTAGTTAACTCCAGTAGATTCACTTCACTTGCACCCAGAGCCAAAGAATAGGTGGGCTGCAGGGTAGATTTAATTCCCAAATTGCGGGCAGTATTAATAATTGGCTCGAATCCTACATCCAGGAGCAGTTTGACTGCAACCACATTAGTGGAACGGGTCAGAGCATCTGTAATGGTCATGGAACCCCGAAACCTTCTATCATAGTTTTGTGGTTCATAGCCATTAATCACAAAAGGTGTATCTAGGTAGCGGTCGTTCGGGCTTTTACCAGTGGCGATGGCCGCTGCATAGACGAACCCCTTAAATGTTGAGCCTGGCTGGCGCTGGGCTTGGGTAACCCGATTAAACTGATTTTTACTAAAGTCTTTTCCTCCCACCATGGCATGAATTTCACCATTGCGGGGGTCAATGGCTACCATGGCTCCTTGATTAAAATTTTGCCACCGACCTTGATTACTTATGGTTCGAGCTATTGTAGCTTCTGCTGCTTCCTGTAACTGGGGATTCAGAGTAGTTTCTACTACTAGTCCTCCTGCTTTCAGGACTTCGGGAGGAACATACTTAGGTAATTCTTGCCGGATGTAACTGGTAAAGTAGGGAAATTTTACCTCTAGACGTTTAGGAGACCTGGTGTTGAGGTTGAGCGGCTCTATACTAGAGGCTTTTCTGTCATCGGCTGTAATTAATTTATCTTCATACATTCGCTGTAAGACGATATTTCGCCTCTGTATAGCCGTTGTCGGATTTTCAATGGGTGAGTATAAACTTGGCGCAGGAGCTAATCCCGCCAGCATGGCTGCTTCTGCTAGGGTGAGTTCATCTACACTTTTACTGAAGTATACCCAGGCCGCATCTGCTACACCATAAGCCCCTGAGCCTAAATAAACTAAATTGAGGTAACGTTCTATAATTTGCTCTTTGGTTAATTCTTGCTCCATTTTATGCGCCAAACGCATTTCTTGCAGTTTGCGCCAGATTGTCCGTTCTGGTTGTAGGAAGATAATTTTGGCTAGCTGTTGGGTGATGGTGCTACCACCTTCAACGATCCGCTGCGATCGCAAGTTGTTTACAGATGCTCTGAGAATTCCTTGTAAATCAATACCATTGTGTTTGGCAAATCTTCTATCTTCTGAGGCGATAAAAGCTTGTTTGAGTTGCTCAGGTATTTCCTCAAATCTGAGTCTTTCTCTGGTGGCTTCCCCTTCTTGTTGTAATATGGTGCCGTCAACGGCTCTGATAGTCAGGGTTTGCGCTCTGGTGGTAACTTGCAGTCCTGATTTATCAGGTAAGCCTTGATCTATGGTGCTAATGAAATATTGCACACTGATCACTGTCACGCCTATGCCACCACTTATACCTAAACTCACCCAGAACCAGACGCGACGATAAAAGCGTCTGTTACTGCTTAATAAACTGGTGATACCATAGGAAAAACTATTCATCAATCTTCTAGGTAGTGGGCTGTCATTTGCTCCTCCCTCTTTTTGCTCATGATCACCATGAATCAACGATTTTTCCTCCTTGTGTAGAGTCCGTGGTATTAATTAGTTATTGAAACTGCTCCACTATGGTAAATTTTGGGGGTTAATCACAGGAATTTTACGGCATCATACCATGATACAAATGGTCAACTCAATTCAGTAATAAATCCAAGTATTGTTTTACCCCAGCCTAACCCTCCCCTTGTAAGGGGAGGGGACTGGATTTTATTGTTTTTTGTCTGGCTTGTCTTTCCCCATTATAAATCTCAGTGTAAAAAACCTACCCTTGTGAGCTACCCCCTACCTCCTCAGTCTGGGAGGAGGGATAGGAGGTGGAAACTAATCTCCAATCCCTCCTCCGGTCTACTATCTATCAACAGATCCCATGATCACATCAACACTACCGAGAATCACCACAATATCTGCAACTTTCATCCCTCGTAGGAGTTCCGGGACAATTTGCAGGTTATTGAAATCAGCAGCGCGAATTTTCCAGCGCCAGGGGAAGCCATTATCATCACCGACAAGATAAATTCCTAGTTCACCTTTACCGCTTTCCACACGGGAATAGATTTCCCCCTTAGGCATTTTAAAAGTAGGTGCAACTTTCTTAGCGATGTATTGATAATCAAAGCCATACCACTCAGATTTTTTCCCCTCCGCCATGCGCTTGGCTTCCAGGTTTTCATAGGGTCCCCCTGGTAGTCCTTGAATTGCTTGGCGAATAATCTTCACAGATTCGCGCATTTCCCGCATCCGCACCATGTAACGGGCTAAACAATCCCCGGCGGTTTCCCATTGCACATCCCAATCAAAATCGTCGTAGGACTCGTAATGGTCAACTTTGCGTAAGTCCCATTTCACCCCAGATCCGCGTAACATTGGCCCGGATAATCCCCAGTTAATGGCTTGTTCTCGGGTGATGGTACCAATACCCTCAATCCGCCGGCGAAAGATGGGGTTATTGGTCACCAAACGTTCATACTCGTCAACTTTGGGGAGGAAATAGTCACAGAAATCTAAGCACTTGTCAACCCAACCATAGGGTAAATCAACTGCAACGCCCCCGACACGGAAATAGTTGTGGTTTACCATCCGGTATCCGGTAGCAGCTTCCCACAAATCATAAATCATTTCCCGTTCTCGGAACTGGTAGAAGAAGGGTGTTTGCGCCCCCACATCCGCCAGAAAGGGGCCAAACCACAATAAGTGGTTAGCAATTCGGTTGAGTTCTAACATGATCACCCGAATGTAGCTGGCGCGTTTGGGTACGGCTATACCTGCTAATTGTTCCGGGGCGTTCACGGTGACTGCTTCGTTAAACATACCGGCGGCGTAGTCCCACCGACTGACGTAGGGGACGTACATGACAGTTGTCCGGTTCTCGGCAATTTTTTCCATTCCCCGATGTAAATAGCCGATCACCGGTTCACAATCAACTACATCCTCCCCGTCCAATGTCACAATTAACCGCAGAACCCCGTGCATGGAGGGGTGATGTGGCCCCATATTCAGCACCATGGGCTCGGTGCGGGTTTCTAGTCTGGCCATAAGTTCCTTGTTCTCCCATTATGAAAATTTCAACTTCAACCGCATGATACCCACCAAAATCAGTTTGTCAGGGAAATAGTTTTGAGAAGTCGCTCTAGAAGCGTCTACATCTATGACCCATACAGAGTATGTTGGAGAGGGGTGGCAGCGAGCGAGGGGATTTTACTTGATGTTTCAATTTGTTTCACTTCTTCAACTATTATTATATGGAGCTTGAGATTCAGGGGATTGTAGGCGCTGAATTTCTTCACGTGCCAGTTTTAAGCCAAGAGGTGATTTCAGGGTTGGCCATACGTCCTGGCGGCCATTATTTGGATGCAACCGTAGGCGGTGGTGGTCACAGTCGCTTGATTTTGCAAGCTGCTACCGATGTGCGGTTAACGGCTATTGACCAAGATCAGGATGCTCTGCTAGCAGCCCAAAAGCACTTGGCTGAGTTTGGCGATCGCGTGGAGTTTGTTCTGGGCAATTTCTCATCTTATCAATATACTCCCCACTCTTTTGATGGTATCCTGGCTGATTTGGGTGTGAGTTCTTACCATTTAGACCGGCCAGAACGGGGTTTTAGCTTTCGCCACACTGCTAATCTGGATATGCGCATGAACCAAGGCCAATCTTTAACCGCAGCTGATGTGATTAATCAGTGGGATGAGGCGGAATTAGCAGATATTTTCTTTAAGTTCGGTGAGGAACGTTTATCCCGCCGCATCGCCAGGCGCATTGTGGAAAGACGACCATTTCACACTACTACGGAATTGGCAGAGGCGATCGCCTCTGCTGTCCCCCGTCAATACCGTTATGGTCGGATTCATCCAGCTACCCGTGTTTTTCAGGCTTTGCGCATTGTGGTTAATGATGAGTTACGGTCTTTGGCTACTTTTTTGCAGCAGGCTCCCCCTTCTCTGGTTCCCGGTGGCCGAATTGCCATTATCAGTTTTCACAGTCTGGAAGACCGCCCGGTTAAGCATGATTTACGCAATTCTCCTTTGTTACAGGTCTTGACTAAAAAACCAATTACTGCTAATGAGGCTGAATTAGCTCAGAATCCGCGATCGCGTTCCGCTAAGTTGAGAATAGCTCAGAGGCTATGAATACTATTTAGAACTTCTTTGCAAGTTTTCGTTACATTATTTAAAATATGTGTTACATTGCTTAATAGGGGAAAGAAAAACCTCTGTTAAGTCCTATTCCGGTGATTCAAGATGAAAACTACAACTACACCAGCTCCAGAAAACCGTAACGCGTGGAATTGGGGATTCACTACCCAAACCGAAAATTGGAACGGTCGTTTAGCAATGATTGGTTTTTCAGCTGCTGCTTTAATTGAAGTATTTACTGGTAAGGGCTTTCTCCACTTTTGGGGTATCCTCTAAGATTTAACTTTCAGCAGTTGCACAACTTAGCAAAAGTTTTAAGTAAAAATATGAACGCGATTTCACAGTTAGAAAATAGCGTACTAAGTGCTACTCAATTATTTAAATCCCTGAGTGTAGATGACCAATTAGCACTCCTGTGGTACGTATATACAGAAATGGGTCGTTCTATTACCCCAGCTGCTCCAGGTGCTGCGCGGATGCAGTTTGCAGAGGGTGTACTCAATCAAATTAAGCAGATGTCTCACTCTCAACAGTTAGAAGTGATGCGAGACTTAGCTGGGAAAAGAAATACACCAATTAGCCGTTCCTATGGAATTTGGAGCATTAACACTAAATTAGCTTTCTGGTTTGAATTATCAGAGTTGATGGTTCAAGGTTTCGTCGCGCCCATGCCACCAAACTATCAACCTTCTCGGGATGTAGTACAGGTGCTAGAATCTATCAAGGAACTTGATTTTGGTCAACAAATCACAGTCCTGCGTAATTCTGTAGCCAACATGGGCGTAGACCCTTTCACTGAGTAAAACATCTCAGGATGAAAATATACGACATACTCCTACAGGAGTATGTCAGTAAGAAGAACCCACGATAATTATCCACATACTCACCGCCAAAGCAAGAGTAGCTAAATGTTGCCAAAACAGAGCTGCCATGGGTTGGCGGGCTATTTTTTGAGTTAATATGATCGTGAATAGAACTGAAAAAACCAGAGTTGTACCCTGCAAAAACTCAATTACAGCCGGATGAGCCACCAAAATCGGTAATTTCTCCCCCTCTAAGCCAAAAGTAGCAAAACTGACCGGTAAAATCCGTCCAGCTTCACCCAAACCCAGGCGCAAATAATGAGCTAAGTTACCCCCCAGTACCAATGGTAGGTAACCATAGGTAAGTTGCACAAATGGTCGAGGTTTGCGGCCAAATTTAGTTAACTGCATTAAGGCGTAAGCAGCAAAAACTACAGCAGTCGGGAACATCAAAGTTATGACAGAAAGTCCCAAGTGTTGCCAAAATATACTTAAATCGATTTGTAACCCTAACCAAGATTGTAACTCTGGTAAGCGGTGGAGATACACCCCACCCAAGAGCAAACATAATAACGCCACTTCATAGCTGCGGGGTGTGTGGGTTGTCCACAGTTCCACAGCAGGGAGACGCAAATTGAACTCTACAGAACGATGGGGACAAGCTTTGAGACAGGTCATACACAGTACACAGTCACGATTATCTAACAACTGTGCCGGGTGAGAATATAACGGACAGCCATTAGTTTCCATACCTTCCCCCTTTTGGGGACCACCTTTGTAACATTGGTAAGTTGTACAACCAGCAGAACAGATACCCTGTTGCGCCCGTAGTTCCGTCATGGAGAGTTTAGCAAATAAACCATTCATACCACCAATGGGGCAGAGATAGCGACACCAAAACCGCCGTTCCCAAATGGCTGAGAAAATCATCGCCCCTGCGGTAATTAACAGTAGCAAACAAGCGGAAAGATAAGCTGTATTTTGTAAGTCCCAGATTTCCTCCCAGAGGAAAATCAGGGTAAATAGTGCAAACATCAACCATCCGCCCCATTTTTCCGCTTTTTGCCTTGGCCAGGTTTTCAGTTGTCTGGGAAACAACCAGAGAGAAATTTTTTGCGTAATTTCCCCATAGATCATAAAAGGACAGACAGAACACCAGATCCGACCTAAAAAGGGGAAGAGAAATAGGAAGAAAGGCCACCACCAAGCCCAAAAGAAATTTAAAACCAAATTGCGATCGCGTGTTTGCGGTCCAAGGAATAAAATAGCAATCATCACAGGAAACGCCGCCACGGTCAAACCATAATTAATCCGATTTGGCCACCAAGGACTGCGGAGAAATTTCCGCAACCCCGGATAAGCATTCAAAAGATTGAGACGTAATTGCTTTTTCTGGGTTTGAGCAGACCAAAATAGTTCTTCTGTCAACTCTCGTCCATCACCCAGCTGGACAATAGCCCGTTCTACAATATTTTGTAGTTCTTTGAGATTACCGGGGAAATCGTATGACTGTAAACGACGTAGAGCTTCTGGGGTAATTTGGGGTTTAGTCAGACCTCTAGCGCGAACATAAAGACTGGTGTAATATTCTACTTGTTTTTGAATATCTGTTTTTCGTACCCTTAGGGGTGGTACTTTAATCGTCAGACCAACCCACCGTTGAATATCCGGCTGAGTTTTTTCAGCAATAATCATCACCCGGGCTTTGCAGTCTTGAGGTTGAGGATGTGGTTCTCCCGCAGAAGCGACGGGAGTATATTTCCCTGTTTCCAGCAACTTGACTATAGAGGGTAATAATTCCGGTGGTAATTCTTGGATGTTGTTCAAAACTAGAGTACCTTCCCCTAGCCATTCTATTAGTCCGGGTTTCCCACCTGCACGACCCCACAAATCCACCCCACTGGGGGTAATCATTCCACAGTTGAGCTTAATAAGGGGTTCTCGCCGTTGGGGTGAACCGTAGTGAATGAGGGCGGCTATATTATCTTTGTCTAAACCTGGTTCGCCGAAAATTTGTACAGATTGGTTAGTGGTGGCTGCGACTCTAATTTGGTCTCGTAGACGTACAGCATAGCGACTAGTACCGACAATTCCCCTTTGGGCTTTGGTTACCAGATATGGACGCAAAGCCAGATTACGTTCTTGTACATACAAAAGTGCAGATTTGACCTCAGCCAGTTGTTGAGCTAGTAACCGGGAAAAAGCCTGGCTGATTTCTGGGTATTGGGCGACTAATGAGCGAAATTTAATTGCAGATATTACCCACAAATGACATTCAGTCACGGTGGTAATTGTGTTAGGGGTTAATTCATTGAGGAGCAATTCCCGCAGGAGAATGATGGCGCCATTTTGAGTTAGGGAAATGTCTGAGTAATTTTGATTCCCAGTCTGAGCTTGCAGTTGACCCTGTTGTAGAATATAAAGGGCTTGGGGGTAAGTTCCTTCACTAACTAAAGTATTTCCCGCGGGTAAAACTTTTTCCTCCACTGCTTGGGCGATCGCATCTAGCACTCCGGGGGCGAGAATTCCTAAAGTTGTGCGTTCTTGTAGCCATATAACTATTTCTGGAGATGTCACCATATTCGGTTCTCCTCAAATGCACAGAAGGCTGATGTTAATATCATACAATACAAATGCTTAACTCAATCATCAAAAAACCAGGTAAACTTAGTGCCATTGCTCTGGGTAGTAATATTGGCGATTCCTATAAAATTTTAACAGCAGCTATAGAGACATTAGCCAACACACCGGGGATGAAGCTAGAAGCTCAATCTAGTTGGTATCGTACTAAAGCTGTGGGACCACCCCAACCAGATTATTTAAATGGTTGTGCCATTTTCCGGGTGCAAATGTCACCAGATTTATTATTAGAGACCTTATTGGCTACGGAAGCAAAATTTGGGCGGGTGCGTCAACAGCGCTGGGGTGCGCGATCGCTGGATTTAGATTTGTTATTATATGATGACCTGATCATAGACACGCCCCAACTCCAGATTCCTCACCCCCGCATGGTGACTAGGGCTTTTGTGTTAGTACCACTGGTTGAAATTGCGCCCCATTGGGTAGAGCCTACTTCTGGGAGTATGATTAAAGATATAGTCAAACAGGTAGACTGTGCCGATGTAGTGTTATGTCAGAAGTAATAACTAAAAAATATACGGTTTTTGTTCGCCGCCGTTTGTATATGTATCCAGATATAAAATAAATTTACTATGCCATTAGGTAGAGAATTACCACAGCTACTAAAACAATGCTTGTTTTATAAAGGTCGCAAGTTTGACTTTGAAGTCAATCGTCTGCGTTTACCCAATCAAGCCGAAGGGGAATGGGAATGCATTCGTCACCCCGGCGGAGCCTTAGCTGTACCCATAACAAAAACAGGTAAACTGGTACTGGTGCGCCAGTATCGGTTTGCAATTCAAAGAAGAATATTAGAGTTTCCCGCTGGGACAGTAGAAATCAACGAAGATCCCCTGAAGACGATACAACGGGAAATTGAGGAAGAAACAGGTTATAGCGCTCAGAAATGGGATAGATTAGGGGAATTTTTCCTCGCCCCCGGTTATTCTGATGAAATTATTTATGCTTTTCTGGCGCGAGACTTAGAAAAGCTAGAAACCCCCCCCAAAAAAGATGAAGATGAGGACATCGAGACTGTATTATTAACTCCCGAAGAACTAGAGAAAGCTATTCTTCAGGGAGAGGCTATAGATGCTAAAACAATTTCTAGTTTTATCCTAGCCCGACCCTTTTTACTGTGATAGGGTTTCCTCCTCTTCTGGGTCAGGAGAGGGGCTAGCCTCTTCAGGTTCAGGCTTTGCAGCTTGTTCGCGATTAATCCAAATACCTCTTAAACCAGCAGCTTTAGCGCCTTGATAGTCCTCCTTCACACTATCACCAATGTGCCAAGCGGCTCCAGGGGGACAATGATGTTTTGCTAAAGCCATGGCAAAAATTTTCGGGTCAGGTTTAGCAAAACCCGCTTGAGTAGAAATGGTAATAGATGTAAAATAACTACTCAACTCCAAACTTTGTAAGACTGAGTAAATTCGGGAATCAAAATTAGAGATCACACCTAACTGAATACCCTGTTCTTGCCATTTGTTCAAAGATGACAGGACATCAGGATAAACTAACCAAGGTTCCCCAGTGCCAAAGTGAATATACAGTTCACCAAAAAAAGCCGAAAAATCAGCAAATTCTGAGATCACCCCCGCACTTTCAAAAGTATTGTAGACAATTTTTTGCCACCAATCAAACTCATGCTGGGAAAGATCATCTTGTCCATCAGGAAATATAGGTGGAGGGGAAGCGGCGAAGCTTTGTTTAAAGGCGGTATTCAATGCTTCTGGGGAAACTTCTACCTCAAATTCCTGGGCTATTTGACTATAAATTTCCCCTACACTGCCTTTAACGCCGAACAGCGTACCCACAGCATCTAAAAAAATAACTTTTGGTCGTTCCATCCTGGTAAATGAATTATAAATATGAGATTTGAGTTATGGATGAGGATACCAGATACTAGTGTGATAGTGTATCTATGATAGGACGAACTAGCCAATTAAAACCGACTTTGAGTTGATGATCTAAACTCGGCATCCGATAGAGATAAGCCAGACGACGAGCAACATATGCCAAAGTCCCATCTAATTTCACACCTAAACCGGTGAGGGTAGCATTATCTTTACCCAAGGCCATCATTTCCCCTAATTGCTGGTAACGGAAACTAAGTAAAGGGCGATTAGTCAGAGAAGCCCAGATATTCCAAGCAGTATAATCAGCTTGTTGAAAAGCAACTTGGGCTGTAGCGGGGACTTGTTGACCCTCAGCATCACGACAGTCTGCTAAGTCTCCCAAAGCAAAAATTTCTGGATGTTCTAAGACTTGTAAGGTGGGTGTAGTTGTGATTTGACAGCGCTGATTTTGCTTTAAATTCAGGGTGCGGACTACGGTTGCTACTCTGGTTCCCACAGTCCAAATCACTAAATCTACAGGAATTGTATCTACTTGACTTTTATATTCTAGGGAAATGGTATCTTCACCAATTGATTCTACCTTGGTTTCTAAGTCTAGAAATACCTGCTTGGCTTCTAAGGCTTTGGTAGCAGCTTGGCGGTTAAATTCTGGAGAGGTGCGTAAAATTTGATCACCGATTTCAATCAGGCGGAAACGTCCCCTTTTCCCTAATCTATCTGCGAGTTTACAGGCTAACTCTACACCACTGTAACCAGCGCCAACAATGGCGACGCGAATTTTATCCGCGTCGGATTCTTCTAAGACTCGCAAACGTTCTTCTAACCGGTAAGCGTCCGTAAGATTGCGGAATGGATAAGCGTAAGATGTGGCTCCGGGAACCATATCTAGGGGTGTTTCTCCACCCAAAGCTAATACTAATCTGTCATAGGGAATTTCTGGGCCATCCTGTAACTGTACCCGTTTTTGCTCCGTGTCAATTCCCGACACCACACCTTGGTAAAAACGTACCCCTGTATCTTGTAAAAGCTCCTCAAAGGGGGGCGCAATTTCCCAGGTCTGCATTTCCCCTGTGAGTAATTCGTACAGTAATGGTAAAAATATAAAGCGATCGCCTTGGTCAACTAAGACAATTTCCGGTTTTTCCCCCTTTTCCCAGGGTAACTGACTTAAGCGCAGAGCGGTATAGAGACCACCAAAGCCTCCACCCAATATACATATTCTAGAAGTTGGTTGAGTCATGGCTCCTATAGGTTCATCAATACTAACTTCAGTGTAATCAATAAATGTTCAATAAACAAAAAAAGCCTAGTTGCGCTCATTACCAGGCTTTTCAGTTGAAATTGATTGCAGGAGGAGGTAGAAGAGGGAAATTAGCACCCAGGGATTATTGCAGATTTACCTTGACAACTTTTTTCTTTTCTTCTTCAGCTTTGGGTAATGTTAGATGCAAAATACCATCCTTGTATTCCGCACTAACTTTATGATTTTGTACCAGGGTAGGTAGAGAAATCGCCCGTTGGAATTTACCGTAATAAAATTCACTCTTGCTGACACCTTTATTTTCGGTTTTAGTTTCCGATTTGCGCTCACCAGTAATATAAACGGTGTCTTCTGTAACTTGTATATCCAGGTCTTTGGTGTCCATTCCTGGTATTTCTAGCTTGACATTAACTGCGTCATCGGTTTCGGATATTTCCGCAGCAGGAACTTTATGGAAACCTCTTTCAAATAGTCTAGATGGTGCTTTGGTTTCTTCAAGTAGGCTATTAATTTCACGGTGGAGAGTACCGATTTCCATCCAGGGATTCCAGCGAACTAACATAAATATTCCTCCGATTAAGTAGTTTTTCTTTAATTTATTTTGCACTTGTCTTAGTGCTTAATTTAAATAATATGGAGGATAACAATTTCTGTAAATTCGGTTCTTACGACGGCATAATTGATGATTACCGCCCATAATTTGGCGACAATAAATGTTAGGGTTTTCTCTATTTTTTAGGTGCGGTAAACCGAAATTACCAGAGTATCCAACAGGATTATATCCCTGACTTCTTGAGAGGATGTTTTAAAAGTTATGATTAGTGTATCGAATATTGTTTGACCCCACCCTAACCCTCCCCTTGTAAGGGGAGGGGACTGGATTTGATTGTTTTTTGCGTGTTCGCCAATCCTTCCCAATCCTTCCCAATCCTTCTTAATCCTTCCGGTGTTCCCTGTTCCCTGTTCCCTGTTCCCTGTTCCGGTGTTCCCTAAGATAAAAATTACCTGTTTAATACTTTCCAAACATCCTCTTAGACACAACAACACCCAATCTGCTACTCACCTTATTATTTCCTCTCATTTATCAGACTATCTAGGGTGACCCTGATTTAACTATCAGTGGCATATCCCCCTGTTTACCAATCTGAGGAAATATCAGCTTTCCAGTTGGGTGTTGTGTTCGGTTGACGAGACAGATAATTAGATAACAGCGTTTTTACCTCTTTGTGAACTGAACATTGGCTGTTGAATCTGCCAGGGAAGCTATTTAGCTTCACTTATTAATATATCACTGTTAAATCAAGAGTACCTGACTTTGATACTAAACTTAATATTTCCAGCACTGTTGATTGTTGATTGTTGACTGTTGACTGTTGATTGTTGATTGTTGACGGTTGACGGTTGACTGTTGACTGTTGACGGTTGACTGTTGACTGTTGACTGTTGACTGTTGACTGTTGACTGTTGACTGTTGACTGTTGACTGTTGACTGGGAATAAATTAAG
>NZ_CP063311.1:2353768-2452676 GCF_015245355.1 Anabaenopsis elenkinii CCIBt3563
CACATCCCACAGTTTGATAGTGTTGTCATGACTCCCACTAGCCAGGGTTTGACCATCCGGGCTGAATCCTACAGACAAAACCGGTTTAGAATGACCGGTGAGGGTTCTGGGTGAAGAGTTACCACTGGGTGAGGTTGTAACTTTTGCTGATGGGGATGTTTGAGTCGTTGCAGTGGTTACAGGTTGGCTCTGGGGTGCATAATTAGGAGGAGACGGCTGGACTTTTACACTCCCTGGAAAAATCTCAACGCCAATTTTACTAACGCGATCGCACCAATAACAGCTACCATAACTTTGGCTATAGTAGTGACTCTTAACCTGCTTACAGAGTATTAAACTTTCACTAGCAACTTTTAACGCCTGGAACCATTCCTCGGCACTGGGGCGTAAATTAGGATTTTTATACCCATCATTAAAGCATCTCAGAAAACAACTTTTTACCTGTGGATGGAGAATTTCTAGGGGTATGGTTCTATCTACGGGTTCTAGTAACTGATGGGGAGAATATAGCCATATACCCTGACGGATATAATCACCAGGTTCTGGCGGTTCCCCAGCACCTTTCCACCTCCCCGCATACAGATTTTGACCACTGAATAATAATTGATGTATAATCACTCCCAAGCGAAATCGGTCATGGATTTCCGTTTGCTCAATGGTTGCAAAGTCCTGACCAATTAACTCCGGTGGTGTGTACTCAGGGGTTCCCACTAAACAACGGTGAACTTTACCAGTGTGAGGATGACGCACCTGAAAGGAGTCTGTATCAATAATTGAAGGTAAAGCCTGATCATTGACTAAAATATTTTGCGGCTTAATATCACCTAATACATACCCTTGATGGTGTAAAACCTTGATAATTGAGGCAATATTCCGAGCTGTGTAGTGGAGAAACCGCCAGTCAGCCGGTAGTTTACATATTTTGTTGCGCCGTAGAGGGTGATACACATCATAAATTTCTTTTCCCCCCCGAATTTCCCCCATTAAGAACCCCACCAAATCACCCTGAGCATTTTTGAGGACTGACCGAGGCCAAGCGAAAGAAATATGATTGATGTGGTGATTTGGATCAGGGGGTGGATAGTCGATCATCACCGCTAACTTTTGCATTCGTTCCGGTGTGGACTGGTGATAAATTTTAGCTAAATACCCACTGTGATCAGTCCGCCAAACTTTAGCCTCACCACTATTAGCCAGTTCACTCAGGAGATTAATTGATTTACCGGTACTAACACAAGTCAGGGGGGTCATAAATGGTAATTTACTGTTAATTTACTGTTAATCTTATGGGCTGGGGCTAGGTTAAAAGTTCCTGCGTTGTGGGTTGGTGGTTGGTGTCATCGCTGTTTTACACCTGTTGGGGAGATGGTAGAATTTCAGAATTTTCTGGAATCACATAACGGGATTTAAACGAAAATATTTAAAATCCATAAATAGCAAGACTTTCAACCATTGTTTAATTCTCTAAATTCATAAATTTCGGTTTTCAGTCACATAACAGTCACATAAGATTTTCTGATCAAATAGATGGAAATAAAAAAATCCTCATTTATGCCCAAAATGGTACATATTTAGCGTTTTTCGGTGAAATACTCCACTTATTCAATAAATTTTGTCAATGTATCTGAACTCATGCAACTGGGTTTTTCAAGATACATACATTTTTCCTTATACTGGTTGAACTACTTAATAATATTAAGCCTTATTATGCCTTAAATTGTGATAAATAACATCTAAGCACACCAGAATCACAGCCTTACCTTCATCTATGGATACTAGATATGGTAGAACATCAGAAAAGAATTTAGGATATTGAAAGCGATCGCCTAGCTGATTTACTGATCATGTTGATAACCAGCCACTTGTTTACAGTAGTTACAAATACCCAAAGGAATGTATAGGGTGATCTTGAGTCAAAAATTGTATAGCTAACTGTAATTACATCATCCAAATATGATAATATAGTACATTAGCACTATTAATATAGCTGCTAAGTTAAAAATTGTCAGAAATTTAGATAAACACGAATTATAAAGCCTTTTTCAGGCTCATGAAGTACACATCAATTGCCTATTCCCTATTCCGGTGTTCCCTGTTCCCTCAAACTAAACAACTTTGTACCTCACGAGCATAGGAAATGCTATATATTGCCAAACTAAAGGAATTAGATCATCTTATGAGAATCGGGAGAAACAAAGATTATGCTGGATAAACTCATCAAATATTTTGTCTATGCGACAAAAGGATATATTACAAAAACACAGTTAATTAAATTCTTGTATTTGGCTGATCTTTATGCTGTCAAATGGACAGGAAACCAATTAACTGATTTAGATTGGTGCTATTATCATTATGGACCTTGGAATGATGAAATAGATAATGTTTTAAAGATAATGAATGGAAAAGAAATTATTCAGGAATCTCAAGGTAATACAGTAATGATTAAACTTGGTACGGAATCAGGTAATGTTGATGATTTAGATTTACCTTTAAGTCTCAAGCTAATTCTTGATAACATTAGAAGAGAATGGGCAGGTGCAGGACAAGATAAAATAAATCAATTACTAGAGTATGTGTATAGCACTGCGCCAATGGTTGAAGCCCAAAAAAAAACATCAACCAGAAGAAAAAGTTAAACTAAATCTGCAAGCAGAAAGAGCAAAATTAATCAGTGAATTAGGATCATAAAAGTGGCTGGACAAAAACCTAGACAGGGTTGGATTTATTGGATTAATCCTTACAGGGTATCTCTTCGTTGCAAACTGGGTCATGTTCATATTTATAATTTAGATGAACCAGGAGAATCGGAAAATTGGTTAAATCGAATTGGACAATTAGATAAAGCAGATAAGGAAGCTATAGAGGAACGGTTAAAGTATTTTTTGAATATTCAAGATAATCCTAGTGAAGATTGGTTTGCTCAAAATGCGTCCCCAGAAATTGTTAAGAAAGTTTTTGATTATTTATCGGAAGAGGATAAAAGTTCAGTTATAGAGGAATTAATTAATAATTTAAACTCTTAATCAACAAGATATTTAAAACTGACAACAGTTTACTATGTTGAAGAGGACAGTAATTTGTTAAAATGACATCCACCTGTTAACGGTGACAAATAATTAGTTAATGTACAAATAGTCAAAGCGGGTGATGGGACTCGAACCCACGACGTTCACCTTGGGAAGGTGACATTCTACCACTGAATTACACCCGCAGTCAGGAGAGATGGAGTCAAAAAATAAGATATTAATGATTGTAGCATTATAATTAGGGATTGTGAAGGAGGGAGAAGTTATGGATTGGTGGCAAAAACTGCGGAAAAACCCTTTGGCGCGATTTGGGGCAATTGTGCTGTTAATTTTTTATATAGTGGTAATTGCTGCTGATTTTGTCGCTCCTTATAATCCTCTGGCCTCACAGCCTAATGGTTCCCTGTTACCACCAACTCGGGTTTATTGGTTTTCTCAGTCAGAACCAGGAAAATTTATCGGACCCCATGTATATCCTACTCTTCAGGGCGATACTGATTTAGAAACGGGCGATCGCCAAATCATAGTAGACTTTGCTCAACCAACACCCATCAGGTTATTTGTCCGTGGTGCGGAATACCGACTATTACAGTTAACTTTACCCCTCCCTCCCAAGTGGGAAGAGGTGACTATTTTACCGGGTATTCCTTCAGACTGGCATTTATTTGGGGCTATAAATGATGGGGATGGGGTAGCTAGTCCCACAGCCTTAAATATTTTAGGTACTGACGACCAAGGACGCGACCAATTCAGCCGGTTATTACATGGTGGTCGCATTAGTCTATTTATTGGGATTATTGGGGTATTGATTACTTTTCCTCTAGGTCTACTAATTGGGGGTATTGCTGGCTACTTTGGCGGCTGGATTGATAGCGTAACTATGCGGTTAACAGAAGTGCTCATGACTTTCCCAGGGATTTATCTGTTAGTGACCTTGGGTGCTGTTTTACCACCTGGTTTAACCAGTACCCAGCGCTTTGTATTAATTGTAGTGATTACTTCGGTGATTAGTTGGGCGGGGTTAGCCCGGGTAATTCGCGGCCAGGTGCTATCAATTAAGGAGCGAGAATTTGTACAAGCAGCAGTAGCAATGGGTGGTAAACCAATTTACATTATTACCCGCCATATTTTACCACAAACTGCCACCTATGTAATTATTTCTGCCACATTGGCGGTTCCGGGTTTTATTGGTGCGGAAGCGGTATTAAGTCTGATTGGTTTAGGAATCCAACAGCCTGATCCTTCTTGGGGGAATATGCTATCTTTGGCTAGTAATGCTTCTATTGTGGTGTTGCAACCTTGGTTAATCTGGCCGCCAGCTGCTTTAATTATTCTAACTGTGCTGTCTTTTAATTTACTTGGTGATGGGTTGAGGGATGCTCTAGATCCCCGCAGTCTGCGCAGATAGAGCGGTATAGAGACCACCAAAGCCTCCACTCAATATACATATTTCAGTAAGATTCATAAATTAATCTACTACAGACTATTTAGATGGGCAAAACGCAGCCACCCCAATAAAACGGACAAATGGATAGCTAATAAATATTGGCATACAATCGGTGAGAATAACTGGGAATTTGCAGTTAAGATTGACGATAATTTCATAAAACTGTATAAACACCCAGAAACTCCTATTGTACGTCATGTTAAGGTTAAAGGCAATGCCTCACCATTTGATGGTAATTGGGTATATTGGAGTTCAAGAATAACAAACCATCCCGAAGCCAATAAAAGAGTAGCGACACTACTTAAAAGGCAAAAGGGTAAATGTCCTGAATGCGGGCATTACTTTAGGGACGGTGATGTAATGGAAGTTGACCACATCCTACCCATCTCCAAAGGTGGAAAAGATGAATATAAAAACCTACAACTGTTACACAGACATTGCCACGACAGAAAGACAGCCAGTGATGGAAGTCTTGTAGGTATTCATGACAAGAACCATATCATTGAGGAGCCGTATGAGGTGAAAGTCTCACGTACGGTTTTGTAGACGAGTCAGTCGGGTGACTGACTGGCTTAGTTTACTTTCATTTAGCGATTGCTACGCAGTGCTGCAAGCAGGGCTTCGCGATCGCCTGTGCCAGTTGCGTAAGTCCTAATATAAACCGTATCTTCTGTGACTTGTATATCCATGTCTTGAGTTTCCATTCCTGGAATTTCTAGCTTCACATTAATTGCGTTACCGGTTTCCCATATTTCCGCGGCGGGAACTTTACTGGTCTACAAAGCTAGTATCTGAATACACTTAATTACATAAATTACTTAACTAGGGTCTTAGCACCCTAGTTTTTTTGTGTCCGGTGATTTTAATAATTTTTTATAATAAAAACTCAATAAAATATTTATTAAACTAATACATCTATTTCTGGATAGATAATTAGTAGTTTAGTTATTGCTTTTGCCACTTTTAACTGATAAGCTTAAGCTCTAACAGTTAGTACGATATTCCGACTGTAATACCGTAGATTAATGGCAAACAATCCCATGAAATTCAATTTTTTCAAACAGAAATCTTTTTTTTCCAAGTTTCCAGCAATATCTACCCCACCACTGGTAGTGGGTTTGAGCCTAATAACCCTTGCACCATTTGCTATAGCAGTTACCTCTCCAAAGACTCAACTAATTAGTCAAAGGAGCAACCCCCAAAGGGTAGAAATTAATTTAGTAACTTATGCAGTAACTAAAGCTGCCTACCAGGAAATCATTCCGCAGTTTGTCGCTAAGTGGAAAAGGGAAAAAAAACAGGATGTGGTAATTCGGGAGAGCTATGGTGGTTCAGGTTCTCAAACCCGTGCTGTCATTGATGGCTTACCTGCTGATGTGGTGGCTTTGGCACTGGCATTGGACACTAACAAAATTCAGGATGCTGGTTTAATTAATCCGGGATGGGAAAAGGAAGCTCCCAATAATTCAATTGTTACTAGGTCTGTAGTAGCTTTAGAAACTCGTCCTGGCAATCCCAAGAAAATTAATACTTGGAGTGATTTAAGTAAACCAGGAGTTAAGATCGTGACCGCTAATCCAAAAACCTCTGGTGGTGCCAGGTGGAACTTCTTGGCGCTGTGGGGTGCTGTTACTAAAAATGGGGGTACTGATGCTCAAGCAAAAACTTTTGTGAGTCGGGTTTTCCAGAACGTGGTTGTGTTACCTAAGGATGCCCGTGAGTCTAGTGATGCTTTTTATAAAAAGCAACAGGGTGATGTACTGTTAAATTATGAAAATGAGGTGATTTTGGCGGCGCAACAGGGAAAGACTGATGTCAGCTATACGATTCCAGCAACGAATATTTCCATAGAAGGGCCTGTGACGGTTGTGGATAAAAATGTAGACAAGCGAGGAACTCGTGAGGTATCCGAGGCATTTGTAAAGTTTTTATTTACACCCGAGGCACAACGTGAGTTCGCCAAGGTGGGTTTTCGCCCTGTTAATCCTACAGTGGCAAGAGAAGTAGAAAGTAAATTTCCTAAGATATCTCGATTATATACTATTGACAATTTTGGTGGTTGGGATGCTG
Source organism: Anabaenopsis elenkinii CCIBt3563 (assembly GCF_015245355.1). Lineage (GTDB taxonomy): Bacteria > Cyanobacteriota > Cyanobacteriia > Cyanobacteriales > Nostocaceae > Anabaenopsis > Anabaenopsis elenkinii. The sequence continues at coordinate 2,360,312 of NZ_CP063311.1, forward strand.
TTCAGAAGAAGTTTTTTGCTGATGGTGCAATTTTTGACCAAATTCAAGGCAGTCGGCGCTAAGTCTTACGGGGTGTTTGATAAGTTTTAGGCAGTGAAAATTTCAGCAAATCTAAGAGGTTGTTTGATAAGTTTTCAACAGGTAATTTTTATCTTAGCGAACAGGGAACAGGGAATGGGGAACACACCGAACACACCGAAACAATAAAATCCAGTCCCCTCCCCTTACAAGGGGAGGGTGAGGGAGGGGTCAAACAATAGTTGATACACTAATCATGACTTGACAAACATCCTCTAAGAGGTTGTTTGATAAGTTTTTAGCCATGCTTTACATCACATGGTCACCCCCCTAAATCCTCCCTTAGTAAGATGGGAAACAAGAAAATCCAGTTTCCTGCTCTTTCCAACAGGAGGGTGAGGGAGGGGTAAAACAATATTGAGTACATTAATCATCACTTTTCAAACGTGCTTTAAAGGCTGAAAGTATAGGGAGAGGTTACCGCTATTTAAACTCGTGGAGGAGATACCTACCATCAGTGGAGTTTAAATGTTGCCGTTGCAGATGGATTAACTAATTTAATTAACAGGTTTTTCTAATGACTTTACATTCAACAGTTCTGGGGGGACGGATATTAAGTCTTCCATGGACGTGGCGCATTACTGTGGCGTATTTGACAGTAATGTTGTTTATTCCAGTGATAGCCATGTTTCTCAAGGCTAGTACGGAGCCCCTGGGTAAAATTTGGGAAATAGCCACCAGTCCTTTGGCCTTGGCAACATATAACGTTACTTTTGTTACGTCACTATTCGCATCTCTGTTAAATGGAGTCTTTGGTACGGTGATTGCTTGGGTGTTGGTGCGTTATCAATTCCCTTTAAAACCCGTCATAGAAGCGTCTGTGGATTTACCTTTTGCCCTACCCTCAGCAGTGGCGGGATTAACTTTAGCTACTGTTTACAGTCATAATGGTTGGATTGGCTCTTTGGTGGAACCTTTGGGTATCAAGATAGCCTTTACTCGCTTGGGGGTGGGGATAGCCATGACTTACATCTCCTTACCCTTTGTAGTGCGCACAGTGCAGCCAGTACTACAGGAAATGGTGCGCGAAGTTGAGGAGTCTGCCTGGAGTTTAGGGGCTTCTGAATGGCAAACTTTTTGGAGGGTGACGTTCCCTGTGTTGTTACCCACAATTTTAACTGGTGTGGCTTTGGCTTTTTCCCGTTGTGTGGGTGAGTACGGCTCGACCGTCATTATTGCCTCGAATACACCATTTGAAGATTTAATCGCACCTATACTAATTTTCCAACGTTTAGAACAGTATGATTATAGTGGTGCAACTGTATTAGGTGCGGTGTTATTATTAATTTCCTTGGTATTACTAATGGGGATTAATCTGTTACAAGCCTGGGCTAGAAGATATGACACAAAATAAACAAAGAAATTGGGTGCCAGTAATCTTAATTGGCATCACTATTAGTTATTTGGGGTTAATCTTATATATTCCCGCTATTAACGTTTTTTACCAGGCGTTTAAAAGTGGTATAGGTGCTTTTGTATCTAATCTGACTCATTATGAGTTTCTCCATGCGGCTTGGCTAACGTTAGTAATAGCTTTAATTACCGTGCCTATTAATACCGTATTTGGACTTTGTGCAGCTTGGGGTATCGCCCGTCATAATTTCCCTGGTAGGGCTTTAGTACTGAGCATTATTGATTTGCCTTTTTCTATTTCGCCAGTGGTGGCAGGTTTAATGATTGTCCTGCTCTATGGGCGACAAGGATGGTTTGGGTCTTGGCTGGAAAGTAATAATATTACTGTCATCTTTGCCTTACCCGGTATGATTATAGCCACGGCATTTGTGACAATGCCCTTTGTGGTTAGGGAGGTGATCCCTGTGTTGGAAGAAACAGGCAAAGACGAAGAAGAGGCGGCTAAAACCCTGGGGGCTAACGAGTGGCAGATATTTTGGCGGGTGACTTTACCCAATATTCGTTGGGGATTGCTTTATGGGGTGATTTTAACTAATGCTAGGTCAATGGGCGAGTTTGGAGCTGTATCTGTGGTTTCTGGGAATATTGGCGGTTTAACCCAAAGCTTGCCTTTGTATGTGGAGGATGCCTATAAACAGTATCAAACTGAGTCCGCATACTCGGCGGCCCTGTTGTTGGCACTGTTGGCGGTGGTAACTCTGATTCTCAAGGGAATTCTGGAACGGAAAACCCACATTAACGATGTGGATTAATTGAGTTAGGCTATGGTTCCCCGTTACGGGGTTCTTTGTAGGAAATTACCACATTTCTGAAGGGGGATTTAATCATTTGTCTTTATAGAAGGGTAAAGAATCGGTGAATCGGTTTTCATTAGCACTGACTTCTATCAAGATTGATGATTACCCCGCAATCCCATAGTCAGAAGTCAGGGATATCAGAAGGCAAAAAATCACAAAGCTCTCTGGGAGTGGGGATGGTACCATCAAGGTATGGTACCACCAAGATTTGGCGGGGGCGTTAATTAACCTATACAGATAACTAACTTTGTGCGATCTATCGCTATTAGCTAAGACAACCCGCAGCCTGATCCTTCTTGGGGGAATATGCTATCTTTGGCTAGTAATGCTTCTATTGTGGTGTTGCAACCTTGGTTAATTTGGCCGCCAGCTGCTTTAATTATTCTAACTGTGCTGTCTTTTAATTTACTTGGTGATGGGTTGAGGGATGCTCTAGATCCCCGCAGTCTGCGCAGATAGAGGAGAAAAAAAGTTTCTTCCCCTCTATATATATCCTTTAATTTTCCCGGTGCTGTGCTTAGGGAGCCAAGGCGTTACCGCGAATCAAACTACCAATAGTTTTAGCAGTAATTTTCAGTTGGGTAATGGGGTTAGCGGGGACAACTGTTTTATACAGATAGCTGTCAAATGTCAGCTTCTGTACATCTAGGTCATCGCACATTTCTACAAATGCTTCCCGGGTAGCGTCGGAACGATAGAAGACGGTTTGGAGAATGTCCAATACTTTGTAGGTGAGTCCGTATTTTTTATCCCAGCGCTTCAAGTAAACCTTGAGGTCTTTTTCTGTGGGAATGGTTGCACCATTGTTAGACATTTCCACAATGGTTTCTGCACACATCCGCCCAGACTTAGCTGCAAAGTAAATACCTTCGCCGGAGGACTTGGTAACGTAACCAGCTGCATCTCCTACTAACGCAATGCGACCGACAACGCGACGGGGGCGGGGATGTTCGGGGATGGGGTGAGCTTCTACTTTGATAATTTTGCCGCCCGCTAGCTTTTTGGCTGCACGGGTGCGGATACCAGCTTGTAACTGTTTGATGGTGGCTTTGTTGACTTGCATTGTGCCAGTACCAACAGCTACGTGGTCATATTTGGGGAATACCCAGGCGTAGAAGTCGGTGGAAACGTCGTCACCGACGTACATTTCCGCTAGGTCGTTGTAGTACTCCATTTGCTCTTGGGGGAGGCGAATCCGCTCTTGAAAGGCGATCGCGTAGTTATAATCTCCCGCATCCATTTCTTTGGCAATACGAGAATTAGCCCCATCCGCACCGATGATTAAATCTACTTTTAGGGTTTTTGTAGTCCCTTGTAAACCGCCTTCGCTGTGGTCTACATAGTGGATTGTATAAGGGTCGGTATTATTTGTGGGTATATCAACTTTATGAACTGTGGCATTAATTAAATTTGCGCCTAGTTTTGCCGCCCGATTGCGCAGGAAACCATCTAGGACTTCCCGGCGGCACATTCCTATATATTCTTCTTCTTTTACTATATTGATATTAACCTCACGATTGGAAGGTGAAATCATTTTCATCTTCCGCACACGGCGATCAATAATCTCTGGTGGGAGGTCAAACTCAGCCACCATACACAGGGGAATTGCACCGCCGCAGGGCTTCGCATTATCTAGTTTTCGCTCAAATAGGTAAGTTTCAATCCCCGCTTTTGCTAGCGTTTCCGCCGCAGATGAACCAGCAGGGCCTGACCCAACAACAGCAACCCGTAGTGTCAAAGGTCTTCTCCCAATAGTTGATAAAAACGTTTAACTAGAGCATCCTATCACGGAGTTTTGTCTAGTTTCCCGCTCTACCTTCTGGTTTTGAAGGAAATGCAATATTCCTTAATGTTTCGATACAAAAACCAGGATTAGACACCACCAGAATCACATTTATTGCTCCTGGGTCAGCTTATCTGTGGTATATGTAAAACACGGTAATCCTAGCAAGAAGCCGTAGATTCTATTCAAGAGGTACAGCAGCAGTGGGTATAGTAGTTGAGAACGTATCTAAAAATTTCGGGAACTTTCAAGCGGTAAATCAAGTCGATCTGGAAATCAACAGCGGTTCACTGGTGGCTTTATTGGGTCCATCAGGTTCTGGTAAATCCACTTTGCTGCGGTTAATTGCGGGGTTGGAAACACCCGATAGCGGTAAAATTTTACTGACTGGTAAAGATGCTACATATCAAAGTGTCCAAGAGCGCAATATTGGATTTGTGTTTCAGCACTATGCCCTATTTAAACATTTGAATGTGCGTCAGAATATTGCCTTTGGTTTAGAAATTCGTAAAGCACCGGCGAAGAAGATTAAAAACCGGGTAGATCAGTTACTAGAGTTAGTGCAACTAAGTGGATTAGGCGATCGCTATCCATCACAGTTATCCGGTGGTCAGAGACAAAGGGTAGCATTAGCCAGGGCTTTAGCTGTAGAACCTAAAGTATTATTACTAGATGAACCATTTGGCGCACTTGATGCTAAAGTGCGTAAAGATTTGCGGGCATGGTTACGCCGTCTCCATGATGAAGTTCATGTGACAACTGTTTTCGTCACCCATGACCAGGAAGAGGCTATGGAAGTTTCTGACGAGGTGGTGGTGATGAATAAAGGGCGTGTAGAACAGGTGGGAACACCAGCAGAAATTTATGACAATCCGGCGACGGCTTTTGTCATGAGCTTTATTGGCCCTGTGAATGTTTTATCTAACACCTCAAATATTTTCCAGAGCACGGGCTTTGATTCAGCACATAGTCAAGTATTTTTACGACCCCAGGATGTGGCAATTTCCAGAGAGCCTCATGGTAATACTGCACCAGCTACAGTGACTAGGTTAATACATTTGGGTTGGGAAATTCAGATAGAATTAACTTTAGATGATGGCCAGGTGGTAGCGGCCCATTTAACACGCGATCGCTTTAATGAGTTACAGTTAGAACCACAAGAACGGGTATATGTCAAGCCAAAAGATGCGAGGTCTTTTCCCCTACACTATTCAATTTAGCCATAGGCTAATGAATTAACCCACAATAGCAGTTTGAATAAAAAAACCCCCGATCGGCTATAAAATAGCTGATCAAAGGGTTCAATTTTAGTACTTTGCACATGAAATGTATCCCACATGAATACTGTATCTGTCCTTTTTTAATTATGTGTGCCAAAATGCCAGGTTAATGTCAATCATGTAATCCATGGCGGTTTTTAATCATTTGTGGCTACCTGTACCAAAAAACTTGACTTTATTACCAAATGATGTTCATGTTTGGCGGTTTCACCTGGATATCCCAGAAGCACAGCGGGAAAATTTATTAGCAACCCTCTCGGGTGATGAAGTTGCTCGTGCTAATCGATTTCATTTTCGCCGAACTGGAGAACATTTTATCGCTGGTCGGGGTATTCTGCGGCGGATATTGGGTAGGTACTTGGGGATTCAACCGCAACAGGTGCAATTTGATTATCAAGAGCGTGGTAAACCAGTTTTAGCAGATAGTTTTAGTAAAAGTGGACTATGGTTTAACTTGTCTCACTCTCAGGGTTTAGCTCTGTGTGCGGTGAATTATCATCGTCAAATTGGTGTAGACTTAGAATATACCCGCCGCAGCTGTGATATAGAGAGCTTGGCTAAAAGGTTCTTTTTACCCAGAGAATATGCTTTGATGCGATCGCTCTCTGGTCAACAACAGCAAGAAACATTTTTCCGTTACTGGACTTGTAAAGAAGCCTACTTAAAAGCCACCGGAGAGGGACTAGGTAAATTAGAACAGGCGGAAATTAACTTAAGTCCCACAGAACCGGCGCGGTTACACAAATCTCAGTGGAGTCTGTTTGAGTTGAACCCTGAGGAAGATTACTTAGCTGCTGTGGCTGTAGCGGGTAATATTGAAACCTTGCACTGTTGGCAATACTGATACAAGTTTAGTCGGGGGAGGGGACTAAACCTGATCAACCGACTAAGCAAGAGTTAAAAAGCCAGTTTGAACTAAGTAAGAAGTGTAAGTCATCAACAATTGAGAGTCAATTGGGGGACAAGTAATAGAACTACCTGACAAAGCCTGCAAAGTAGCTTGACAGCTAATAATGGGTCTTCTGGATTGCAGATATAAATCAGGGATAGTCAACTGTTCATCAGACCAGCGTTCTAGTAAGAAAGGACGCAGGGTATATAAGGGATTCTCTGTAGAAGAGACCTCATTAATTAACTTTGATTGCCACTCTTCATAGGGAATCATCTCTATGGGATAACCAAAATATTTAACCCATTCTACCAAATCTTTTAAAGAAATAGGTTGAGGATGTTGTAAATGGAAAGCCTTACCAAGAGATTCTGGCTGTCTTGATAGGTAAACAATAGCCTTACTAACATAATCCACAGGGGACATATCTAACATATAGTCTACATCAGGGAAAGTCCCCATTTGTAAACAGCCCTTAGTCATCAAATTGATAAAATCATGGGTATTACAAATACCTGTTTTGCTATCCCCTGCAATTAATGGCGGTCTGTGAATAGTCACAGGTAAACCCCGGTCACGGGCGACCTTGACCAACTTTTCCGCCACCCATTTAGTCTGAGAATAACCTAAATAAATACCTTCCCAATGGTCAAAATCATCTTGTTCTTCCACCAAATGACCAGCATAAGCAGAGGATTCAAACACCGCCACACTAGAAACATAATGTACAGGTTTAACTTTAGTGTGACAAGCTAACCGCAAAACCTCTTGAGTACCTAAAACATTAGCTGTTTTGAGTGCCGAATAGGGATAAACATAATTGAGCAGAGCGGCACTATGATAAATAGTATCAATATTGCTAGCTAAAATTTGGAATTGTTCAGGATTAATCCCCAAAAGTGGTTGAGCCAAATCACCCACAACAGCAATAATTCGAGAATTAAACTTTTCATCCCAAATTGCATACTGCTGTAAATTCTTTTGCAGTTTGGTTTTAGCTTCCAACCCATTAGCAGCACGGACTAAGCAATATATATCCGCATCGGTTTCTTCTAGTAGTTCCCGGATAATAAAAGCGCCTAAAAAACCAGTTCCCCCGGTTAGAAATATATGCTTAGGTGTGGCTACATCCACACTCACAGCGTTAGCAGGATCAATAGTGGGGTCAAGGACAACTTCAGCCGCTAAGTTGAGAACCATAGGGTGAACTTGAGCATCTGGAGAGATATCTAAACCCAATGGAGATTCTAGGCGATCGCTTTCGGCTAAACGTTGGGAAAGAGATTCAATATTAGGATAGTGCCATAAAAGAACTGGAGATGGTTGAAAGCCCAACATTTTTTCTAACTGACTGACCAGAGTCATGGCCTGTGCTGAATCTAAACCATAGTTTTCTAAATTCTCCCTGATATCTATCTCATCAGTTTCTACCCCGATTAACTCAGCCAAATTAGTAACTAACCATGCTTGAATATCCGCCGCACTATGAGATGGTTGTAGAGTCATTTTTTTAAATCTCCAATAATTGAGAATAATCTGGACAATACTGACTGTAGACTTGAGGAATTTGCATTCCTTGGATTTTTAAGCTTTGAATACGATATAAAAACGCTGCGCCCTTCATGATGTGATCAGCCACATCAACCACCCGACGATTATGGGGTTCAGCTAAATAAGAACCGCGCACCCAGTCATTAAAACTACCCATAGCTGGGCCACACCAAATTTGATAATCTACCTCTCGACCCTTTTCACCGGAAGTAGACCAGCGGGAAGATAATCCTAAATAAGAGCGAAAAATTAGCGCCATTTTCAGCTTAGGATTATTAACAGCCTTCCCTAATTTTGCCGGGTTTTTCTGGGATAAATAAGTAGCTGTTGCTTCCCAGACCTCAGCTAGGGTTTTGCGGAAAATCTGCTTTTCTAATTTTTCTCTTTCTGCTGGGGGAATCTCTTCAATTGAGTTGTAGGTACGGTACAATTCATACAACTTTTGGGCTCGCATGGGAAACATAGTTCCCCGTTTGAGGACTTGTAATTTTACCCCCATTTCAAACATATCAGCAGCGGGAGCCATGGTCATATCCGCCATTTCAGCTTGAGCCAATAATTTTTTAGTATGGTCACAAGCTCCAGACTCGACACAGGATTGATTAATAGAACCAGTCATGACATAAGCAGCACCCATCATAAAAGCTGCTAAAGCTGATTGGGGTGTAGCAATTCCCCCAGCTACGCCAATTCTAACTGGTTGCTGGTAATGAAATTGTTCTTGAATTTCATTCCGCAAAGCAATAATAGAAGGTAATAAACAGACTAAAGGACGATTATCTGTATGTCCGCCAGAATCAGCTTCTACGGTAATATCATCAGCCATGGGTACTTGGGCTGCAAGTTTGGCTTGTAAATCGGTAATGAGTCCTTGTGCGAGTAGTTCTTGAAGTATTCTAGGGGGGGCTGGTTGGAGAAATTTTGTGGCTACTTCTCGACGGGAAACTTTAGCAATGACCTTGTTTTTGATTTCAATTTGATTGGCATCATTTAAACTCAGCCCTGCAACCCGGTAATATACTATATTGGGGGTTAAATCTAAAAATGCCGAGGCTTCTACAGTTCTTACCTCATATTTGAGGTATAATTTCACAGCCTGGCGTTCCATAGCCAAATCATTGGGGCTGTGAATTAAATTGAATGCATAAGGACCATAGGGTAAAGCAGCCTGAATAGTTTTAATAGCTGATTCTAGACGTTCTGGGGGTAAACCACCAGCACCAAAGGAACTGAGGATTTTAGCTTGACCCAGAGCAATAACCATTTCTTCAGAAGCGATTCCCCCCGCCATTGCACCGGTGACATAGGCATATTTTACCCCATGAAATGCCAGGAAATTGGGGTCTCCTAGTTGTTGCAGAGTCATGGGGGGGATGAAAGTGAGGAGTTGTGCTGTTGCTGTAGTGTTAATCGGCACTCGTAAGATTGACGATGTATTTTCAGGAGAGGATAAATACCCCTCATGGGTAACGCCGATTTTTCCCCCAACTTTGACAAAGTAACAGGGTTTATTTAATGTGAGTAGTTTATCTTTGATAGCTGACTGCTCAAAAGATAAAGTATCTAAAGAACCTTTCCAGATCAAGTTTTGAAATGGGAAATGAGGGGCTTGCAGGTAATTATTGTATTGATTGAGTAACGTATCTACGGGGGTCACTGTAGTTATACCTCTTGTCAATGATGGTTTATTAACTGTGAATGGGGAGGTTTTAGTAACCCCATGGATGTAGTGATCTGGTGTGTGCAACCTCCCCAAATTAGTTATCTGTCTGCATTCAATAAATTTTCTGCACAGGCTAACTGCAATTTAATGATTTGGCTCATCTGTTGACTAAAATCTTGTCTGGCTTGGAGGAACGCAGTGTGATTTTCTGTGGTGTGTCTGTGGTTTTCACTGAGTTTTTTGTACTGAGTTATGTTTAGCTCCATGATTCTAATTGTGTGATCAAGTTGATGGTTTTGGGCTGGAGATGACACAATTGGTTGTAGAGTTTTCTCTTGGGGGGAACCGACTGACTCAGAAGATTGTAGTGCTTCTGGAAGGTGGAAACCGTGTTCAATGATATTGTTTGTCTGGGTTGGGGGTACTACTCGATAATTATGGAGATTGTTGGCAATATCTTGGAATTGTTGCTGGTTTTCTGGACTCAATATACTGTTGGTAATTGATTTACCGCCCAGGGTAACCTTCTGGTGGGTTAAGTTATTTTGTTTAGTGGTTGCTGTAGTGAGACTGTACAGAGGTGATAAATCTAAATTAACCCGATGACTGACGAGTTTTGCCAAGGCTTTGACTATAGAGGTGTGGTCATCCATACCTCGGCGATTCAGAGATATGGTGATGTGTTCTTTGTTTTCTAAGATTTTACCAATCCATCGGGAACAAACGCCACCAGCGCCAGCCTCGACAAATATTTTCACCCCATCATCGTAGACACGGTTAACTAATTGGGGAAAGTCAAGTTGTTGACATAGTGCGGTGGCGATGCTGTCGGCTATGACGGCGCTATCAAGTGGGATGGGTTGATACTTAGCTGCTGAGTAAAAAGTTATGCCTGGTAGGTCTTGGGTAGGTAAAGTATTAACCTTGGCTATCTCTTCGTACTCTGAACCCATGGCTTCACAATGAATTACATGATCGAAGGGTGCGGCGAAGGAGTTACAACCAAGGGATTTAATCACCCTCTGACAAGCTGTTTTTTCACCAGCGATTAACACTTCTTCTGGTGTGTTGATTTGAGTTAAATAAACCCGGGGCTCATGTTTTAGGCATTCTTCCACTTGAGATGGTGTAGCCATAAGTACATAAGTAGCCCAGAAGTTATCGTCTTGTAATTCTGTTGTAGCCGTCAACCCCCAATACTGACGCACAGCATTTTTAGGGCCAGATAATTTATCGCCAAACAAAGGGGATGAGTTCAAGGTATTACTACCGCCCTCAAAATCACTCCAAACCCCTTGGGCCACCATCATGCTGGTTTCACCCAAGCTATAGCCAAAGACGCATTGGGGTTTGACTTGAAAATCATCCCGGAAAATCGCACTCATGTATCTGGCGAAGGCGATTTCACTTTCAAACATCGCCAGGGAATCATCTAACAGTTGCTTTTCCAGGCTTTCTAGTTGTCTGGTGGAGAGTTTAGGGAAGCTGCGGGGGTAAACTAATTTTTCCACATCAGCAGCACGGTTGTAGAGATTATTACTCTTGAGGTCTTCAAATACTTTGGGGAATAAACGGAAGACTGTGCGACCGATACCAATGTAGGAATTAACAGCAGCTGGATAAACGTAAGCCACACTAGCGGTTTTACCCAAGGGTTTGGCTGTAAAATAACTACCGTTAGGACTTTGCCAATCTGTACCTTTTTCAAAGGCTGTGTTTACACCTTTACGAGCCGCATCAATTTGTTTAAGTAGTTCTTTTTTATTACGTCCGGTAATTGCTAGAGCATATTTAGCTTCTGAACTTTCTTTAAAAGTTGTGAAAGTCTGGCTCGCAGTAGTGGATAAACAAGAACTATCTTCAATACTTTGTTGGAGGCTATTTAAAACCTCTTCTAAGTTGCTTTGATCCCGCACTGCTACAGGTAACAGGTAAAAAGGCATTTGCTGTAAATACCGACTGTCGCGCAGTTGTTGGTTTGGGTCTTCCGATAAGATGACATGAGAGTAAGTTCCATCTATACCTATGTTATTGATGGCGGCTATGCGGCGGGTCGCCCCTTTATCGACAAACCAAGGTCGGGACTCTGTAGCTACATAAAAAGGACTACCCTCCCATTGTTGTGGTTTCTTGACACTAGACCATTGAGGAGTAGCAGGAATGTATCTGTAATAAAGACAGAGTGCAGTTTTGATTAAGCTAGCAATTCCTGATGCCGTATAGGTATGACCTATATTAGCCTTTACACTACCAATAGCACATTGCAAACCATTACCAGTTTGGGGATAGGCTTGTAATAAACCGGTAATTTCCGCTTCGTCTTGTTGAGGAATACCACTACCATTCACCTCAACATAATTAACCTGTTGAGGTTGAATTTCTGCAGTGTGAAAAGCTTGTTGACAAGCATCATTTAAGCTAGGTGCAAAACTGACGGCCTCGAGTACAGCATAAATCCGTTGGTTATCTTGTTGAGCAGTGTCATGACGCTTGAGGACAACTGCACCAGCACCCTCACCGACCATCCAACCATTAGCATTCTCATCAAAACTTAAGGTATTGATACCTTGATTTACCTGAGCTAATTGACTCCGCAATAAGACATTTTCTACACCGCCAGCCAAATCTATCGCACCCAGAACCACGGCCTCCACTTCCCCGGTCGCTAACAGCATTTGTGCCACTTCCAAGGCTTTAAGAGCAGAGTTTTCACCCGCGGTCATGGTGAAGGCGGGGCCAGTAAAGTTCCACAAAGCGGAAATGCGACTGGCCATAATATTGGCAATGTGACTGACATACTCGCCGGTTTCAACGGGATGGTGAAGACTGTCTTTAACAACCCCTTCTAGTTGGGCGAGGTGTTCATCGGATAAGGAGATATTATCCTCTAATAAACCCTCTTTCAATTGCCAGGATAAATCCCATCTTTGCTGTAATTGATGTACGGAAAGTTCGGTTTCTGCAGCCACAATTACCGCAACATTTCCCCCTGGTTTAAGTCCCGCATCTTTAACGGCGCGGTCAGCAACTTTTAACAGTAACAGTTGTTGGGGATTAAGTTTTTCAACTTCCTTGGGAGGGATTTTATAAGCTAAAGTGTCAATATCAAAATCTTGGATGTATGCCCCTAGAGGTGGTTTACCATCTGTTAAACCATACTGTTGCAGTAAGCTGGTTTGCTCCTCTATACCTTGCCATCTAGAAGGGGGTAAGGGGATAAAATGCTGGGTTCCTTGATAAATACTGCGTTCAAAAGCATCTAATCCGTTACATCCACCGAAAAAGGCATCCATACCTACAATGGCAACTTTAGCCTGTGGTGTAGGTGTTGTATGGTCTACTGGTGAGGGTGTAGTACCTTGTTCAATAATTAAATGGGAGTTTGTCCCCCCAAAGCCAAAGGCGCTGATAGCGGCTCGTTTAATTGATGGATGGTGGTCGGTGAGCGAAGTCGAACCGTTGTTTGGCCAAGGCGTAGCTTTTCTGACAATGTTATCAGTGGAAATAACATGATTGTCTGAGGCTAAAGGTGTATCAATATTAATGGTAGGTGGGATGACTCCCTCAGACATACTCAAAATTACTTTTGTCAAGCCCACCATACCCGCAGCGGTTAATAAATGTCCCGTATTGGCTTTGGCGGAACCAACCAGGGGTGAGGCTTGATGTTGTCCAAAAAAGGTATCTAGGGAATTTAGCTCAGTTGTATCACCTAATAATGTTCCGGTAGCATGACATTCTAAATAATCGATGCTTTGGGGGCTGATTTGTTGCTCACTATAAGCTCGTTCAAAGGCTAAGACCTGTCCTTTGGAATTGGGACTGAGTAAATGTTTACCTTTACCATCGTTGGATAGTCCATTACCGCAAATTGTAGCCAGAATATTGTCACCATCTGCGATCGCATCGGCATATCGTTTGAGTAGTACCATACCCACACCATCACCAGGAATCAAACCTCTAGATGTCTTATCTAGGGGGCGACTGGTACCATCTTCTGCAAAGCCTTGGACTCCAGAAAATAGCATCCTGACAAATAGGGAATCTGCACAACTGATGGCTCCCGCTAACATCATGTCAGCTTTATGGGATGATAGATAATGGGAGGCTAGCTTGATGGCATAAAAGGATGAGGAACAAGCAGCATCTAAACAGAAATTAATGGGGGATAGGGATAACCCTTGAGCAACTATGGCTGCTGGTAACCCAGAGATCATGGCGTTATATAAAGACGCTGTTGTACTCTGTGGTAAACTACCTAAGTCTAAGTCTGGAGCTTGTAGCAGTTCTTGAATCCCTGGTGCGATCGCTTGTTGGTAAATGGGGGAAAATAATTGATGGGAAAGTTTGGTGGGGAAGGAGAGATTACCTAAAATTACGCCGCATTTAGCCAGTAAATCCTGTTTTCCCCCATAACCGCCATTGGTAATTGCCTGTTTAGCAGCATACAATGACCATTTAAAGGTGTCATCTAAACTTGCAATTAATTCTGCTGGGAGGTTGTAACCAGAGGGGTCAAATTCAAAATCCCGAATATATCCACCTTTGAGGGAATAGGTTTTATCTGGTGTTCCCTTAACTGAGTTGTAAAATATTTCCGGGTCTACTCCAAAATCTTTAACAGTAGCGCTGCTGGTTGATTGTTTTTCTCTTAGGAGATTTTGCCAAAATTCTTCAGGGGTTTTAGCATCGGGAAATAAACAAGATAATCCGATGATGGCTATTTTTTCCATTGTTATATCCTCAACATCTGCGGGGTATTTAAAAGAAAGTAGGATTTACGCACTTACCCAAATTGAGAATTTTTTTTGTGTCACGTAGAGGCGCACAGGGACATAGAGTAATAAATCATACTAATCTTGCCAAGCCCCTGTTTTGTGTTGTTAACTTTTCATTAATTTTGTTGACCAAATGATGGCATGAGCCCCTAGCATTTGGGAGTATATTTTCCCCTGATTATCGTGGATAATAAAGTCAGCGATCGCACTACTTGCTGTTTTAGATTTTACTTCACAGGAAACATAAAATAGTTCATTATGTGGTGTAGGGGCAAACTGTTCAAATTTCTCTACCTTTCCGGGTAAGCAACCCTCTTCATAAAAGTGTTGTGTCCATATCCACAGGGCGTGCATACTCAGGTCAGTCGTATAAGGATTTACCCATTTCACGGGGAATTGTCCTTGTTTTCGATCGCTGATTTCTGTCCACAAACATTCTGTGGTGATTTTTTCTCGAGTAATATTTAAAACTCTTCGTACTTGCTGAAATGAAGGTCCATGAAATAGGGTAGGGCCTCCATTTTGATAGAAATCTCTACCCGTAGTGCTAATAATGTCATCTAGATTCAGATTAATAGATTCATAAGTAGGAGGCTGGGGAATTTCCCGATGGAGGTTGAGTTGAGCGCTAAAATGGTAATGGACTTTTCCCGCTGGGTTTTTACTCCATATAGTGGCTTTAACTACAATTTTTTCGGCGTTGATTTTCTCAAGTTCTTCTATTTCTAAAGTGTGTTCTTGAGCTAAGGTGTGATTGAAGGTGATACCCTTTAAAATCCTGAAATCTGTGTAATTGAATAATCGATAACCTGGATACATTTCCTCACAGGTATTGATGATCCATGTCATTGCACAAGTAGCAGGTAAAACAGGAGTACCAGCAATCACATGGTCATATAAAAAAGGATTAGCTTCCAGTGTCATCTGGCGACGGATGCGATGGGTGCGCAAATGGGAATCTAACTCAGTGGTAGGGGGAAGAAGGGGACTACCAATGACAACTTGGGTAGTATCATGATGGGCAGGGTGTAGTTCATTAACTAACATTTGTGTACCTACATCCACCGGGATAATGTCAATACCTCGGTCTGTAAAAGCCTTTTTCAGTTCTGGTGACACCATCCCACTATCCCAAGCGCCCCAGTTAATGGCCACTACATGACACTGAGGATAATTTTGCTTGATTAAATGGGCTGACTTATTGAGGATTTCATTGGCGATCGCATAATCAGATTGGCCGATATTGCCGTAAAATCCACTGACAGAGGAGAACAATACTAAATGTTCTAGTTGCTGAGGTTTTACACAGGTGAGGAGATTTTCCAATCCCTGGACTTTAGCAGTATAAACCTTCTCAAAATCTTGGTCAGTTTTCTTGGAAATCAGTTTATCAGCTAAATTACCAGCTCCGTGAATAATGCCAGTAATAGTACCCACAGATTCTAATTTTTGTTGTAAATCTGTGACATTAGTGATATCTACACTAATATACTCTGCTTGAGCGCCCGTTGCCTGCAAACTGGCTAAAGTTTGCTTAATTTCCCGACTAGAAGCAATCTGATTATATATCTTCAAAACACTCATAGGAGTGGGCTTTTGACCCTGAGCTTGAAGATACTCCATAATACCTTTCTTTAACGCCGCCTCCGACTCACAGTTTTGAGCGAACTGCGGTTCAACATCCAAAAGTTCGGAACGACCCAGGAGAATAAACCTACAAGGGTACTGCTGGGCCATTTTAATCGCACATTGAGCAGTAATACCCTTAGCACCGCCACTAACAACAAAAACCATTGAAGTCTGTGTATTCATATTATTAAGAATTTATGATGAGAAACTTGCACAGACGCACTAATGTGGGGGGCGTCTGGTGCGTGAGATATAACCCCCAACCTTACTGGATGTAATCAGCGACCAAAGTCACACGACCTTGAGAACCGTAAGCCACCTCAGTGATATGAAGGTTGGGGTCATGTAATTCAGCGATAATGTGTGCTGCTGACATTTGAGGATCTAAAGAGGGACTTAAATCAATAGCGCGAGTAAAGACCCTTGGCCATTCCCAGTGAAGAGACTTGGTTAAGCCAAATAAACCCGCTCCAATAGCTGGGAAATTAACACTATGTTCTAATCCAAAAGCACCATCTAAACGAGTTACAGTTAAGAAACAACTGCGTTCATAACGGGCCAGTTGATTGAGAGATTGCTGGAGATGTTTGGCTATAAAGAAGATATGCTTGACAATTGCCTTCTCTTGTGGTAAGTAGGCAGGTTGTTGATTGGGGGCAAATAGGGGATGAATGTGGATAAAAGCCCCAATATTGCCGAAGTGAGTGGCGATCGCAGATAATTTGTGTTGTAGTAGTTCTTCGGTCATATCTGCAAGGACGACACGATTCACTCCGGCAGGTAAAGGGGATTGTTGGGGAACGATGGATGGGGGGAAACTTAAGATGACCACTTTGCCACCGCGATCGCTTAAACTTTGAGCTAGTTGGGAGGTAGTGAGGGAACCATCATCAGTGATAACGGTAACATATCCCTCTGGTAAAGCAAAATCTAAACTATCGGGGGGTGGCAAAAAATGCAGTTTAGCAGGTCGTCTGGTTACACCCTCAATTACCTGGACTGGCTGGTAACTAAACTGCGACTGGGGCTTTTTTTTTTCACCCCCAGCCAGCTTCTGGAGGTAATCAACTATTTGACCGATGGTGCGGATGTCTCCTAGTTCTTCCAGATTGGGTTGGGGTAAATTGGGGTATTTTTCTTGCATTGCGCCCAATATTTCTACCCGTTTAATGGAGTCAATGCCTAAGTCAGCCTCCATGTCCATATCCATTTCTAGCATCTCTACCGGGTAGCCAGTTTTATCGCTGGTGATAGCTAACAAGGTTTGACCCAAGTCTGTATAGTCGTCAGTAGTTGCTATTTGTGCTTCTATGGGTAGGGGTGTAGAGACAACCGGGGAGGTCGTCTCTACGGGACTGGGGATATTATTGTCCCCTATGGGGATAAGGGACAAGGGGGATGCCATAGATTCTAGCACGAGTTCTTGAGTCGTAGTAGAAGTTTGTGTTGCTACAGTAGCACTAAGGGCGACATGGGATTGCAGATATTCTACAACTTGACCAATGGTGCGTTTTTCGGATAATTCTTCTAAATTAGGCTGGGGTAGGTTGGGATGCATATCTTGCAATGCGCCCAAGATTTCTACTTTTTTAATAGAGTCAATGCCTAAGTCAGCCTCCATGTCCATATCCATTTCCAGCATCTCTACCGGGTAGCCAGTTTTATCGCTGGTGATGGCTAACAAGTTGTTACCCAAGTCGGCGAGGTCAATGGGCACTGGTAAGATTGAGGATGTAATAGAAGCTGCTGGTGTGGTTTCAATCACAGGTTCCGGTGTGGTTTCAATCACGGGGGCTACAGCTACAGGTACTTTTTCGGTAAGAACTGCTGCTGATGGGGTGGGCTGGGGATGCTCCTGGGCTGTAGCTACAGAATCACCGGAAATAATGTGAGAATATTCTTGTTGTATAAGTTGGAAAAAGTTTTTGGAGTATTCTAACTGTTCCAAAAGGTATTGTTCATGAATGCGGAGGGTTTCACTTTGCTGAGTGTGAAACTGCATCATCCCACGTTCGAGACTTTGCTTAACAATTAGTTGTAGTTGTGCGGCTTCTGCTAGAGATTTGCTGTTGTTAAACACAGCGTTCTGTTGCTGCATCAATTGGAAAAACGCCTTGGTGTATTCCATCTGATGTTGCAGATATGTCCCGTGGACTTGTAAATTTTCAGTTTGATTCTGTTGGAACTGGGTAAGGAGGTATTCTAAACTTTCTAGGGCTGTTTGGTAATTGACAGGTTTTTCTGGTGTTGGTTGCATTTTGGTCTCCGGGCTGCTGGTGGTTGGTGGCAGGGTAACAGGATGGGGTAGGGTAGCAGTGGGTAGCAAACTATCTGTAGGATGGGCAACCAGTCCATTAGTATGATTTTCTTTGACTGGTGGAGTTGTCACCATAACTGTGGCTGGGCCAGGTAAGCTATCAGACCCTTCAGGGGTTGCAGCAGTTAAACTCACTGTATGTCCATTCTGCAAAGCTTGAGTGAAGGCGTTTTTAGTTTTTTCGGATACATAGTTAACACCTTTTAAACGGACATTTAACGCCTTCTTCTGCTCAACTGGGGGTAGGACAGTTTCAACTTGGTAAGGGTCAAGGTTTTTTAAAGCTAGACCAAGAACGCGCAACTGTACCGCTGCTTCTCGTAGAGAGCGATCGCTGTTCTTGTGGGTGCTGGGGTTGAGGGAGATGGTCAGATGGGGGCGATCGCCTAAAATATCCTTGACTAAGTTGCTGAGAATCCGGCGCGGTCCAAATTCCACAAAGCAGTAACCACCAGCAGCATAGATATTTTCAATTTCCTGTTTAAACATCACGGAGTTAGCCAGGTGAGTTTCCAGGATTTTTTGGATACCTTGGGGGTCTTGGGGGTAGGGTTTACCTGTGACATTGGTAAACACAGGAATTTGAGGCGGATTAAATTTAACAGACTTAGTGGCGATCGCAAAGGATTTTTGAGCAAAAGCAATCAGGGGGGTGTGGAAAGCTGCAGACACAGGTAACAACACAGCGGTACAACCCTGGTCTTGTAAAGCTTGTCGGAGCTTAGTAATTTCTGCGGTTGGCCCAGCCAAGACCACTTGAGTAGGGGAATTAAAATTAGCGATCGTCACCTGGGGAAACTTCCGCAGCACCACTGCAACTTTACTCATGTCTTCCTTGACCGCCAACATACTTCCGGCGTCGTGGTCTGGGTCTTTAGGTGCGGCCATAGCCTGACCTCGAGACTTAACCAGAAACAAGTAATCTTCTTCACTCAGGACCCCCGCAGCCCATAAAGCCGTCAGTTCACCAAAGCTGTGTCCGGCGACAAAATCTGATTTAAAACCAGCTTGTTGCAAAATAGAATACAACCCGGCACTAAAGACCCCAATAGCGGGTTGAGCATATTCAGTGCGTTGCAGTGCTGCAACTTGGGCATTTTTCTCCGCCTCATCAAATACTGGACGGGGGAAGACAATATCCGAAAGTGACTGTAAATTATCCTTGAGTAATAAACTATCCATACAGCCATGTAAACGGCGCATAGTGGGAAAATTCATTACCACTTCCCGCCCCATTTCCAAATATTGCGAACCTTGTCCAGAGAACACAGAAACAACCTTTCCACCCAACTCCATCCCAGAGGAACGGTAATAAATACCCTGGGGATGTTCCCAAGAGGGTGCAGAGGCTTTGTGTTTGAGCTGGTCAATAGTAACTTGGATCAACTTACAGGCTTCTGGCAGATTTTCAGCTACAAACCCCACCCTAGGAGCTACCAAGGGAATTTCCAATGATTGGGATTCTTTGACTAAAGCCGCGAAATGTCTATCACCACCATCTCCTTGCAACTTACCCAGAGTTGCTTCACACTTACTCAAAAGTTCTCGGGGATTGTCAGCAAATAGTAGCACCTCATGAGCGGTACCATGTAAACGGTAGGGAAGGTTTTCTGAGGTTTCGTATTCTTCCAAAACCACGTGGTAATTTGTGCCCCCAAAGCCGAAAGAACTGACACCAGCGCGTCTTGGGGGTTCCCCTTCGGCCTTTATCCAAGGTCTGGTTTGAGTATTCAGATAAAAGGGAGAATTTTTGATATCAAGTTTAGGATTGGGCTGAGTAATATTAATAGTTGGGGGTAAAATCTTGTGATGCAGTGCCAGGGCTGTTTTAATCAAACTTGCTGCGCCAGCTGCGGCTTTAGTATGTCCAATTTGGGACTTAACACTACCCAAAGCAATATGCTGTTTTTGGGAATCATGTTGACTAAAGTAGTCCTTTAAAGAACCGAACTCGGTGGGGTCACCAGCCATTGTCCCAGTACCGTGGGCTTCCATTAATCCCACAGTGGCGGGGGAAAAGCCAGCATCATCATAAGCGCGTTCTAAGGCTTTAACTTGGCCTTCCTTGCGGGGAGCATAAATACTCTTGTAGCGACCATCGCTAGAAGTACCAATACCTTTAATGACTGCGTAAATTTTATCATTGTCCCGTTGGGCATCTTCGAGGCGTTTAAGAACAATCATCCCAATACCTTCACCGAGCATCATCCCATCAGATTGAGCGTCGAAGGGTTTGACATTTTCACTGGGGGAAACCGCCGGTGTTTTACTGAAAGAGATGTAAGCCATGATGGTGTTATCAGTATCCACACCACCTGTGAGCATCATATCAGCCCGATATTCCACCAGTTCACTAATGGCCATTTTCAGAGCGCCAAAGGAACTAGCACAAGCAGCATCAACTACACAGTTTGTCCCCCCAAAGTTGAGGCGGTTAGCAATGCGTCCAGCAACGACATTGGCTAGCATCCCGGGGAATGCATTTTCATCCCATTTAATATAGGCGCTTTTGATTTTTTCGATAATTTTTTGGGTATCTGCATCGGAAATACCACTGCTTTTGAGTGCCTTTTCCCAAACAGGATACTCTAACCGGGCTGAAAGTGGCATTCCCAATTGCTTGGCCATGGCCACACCTAAAATTACCCCGACATTTTCACGGCTAAATTGGCGAGATTCACCATAGCCCGCATCTTCCATTGCTTCTTTAGCTATGACTAAACTTAATAGCTGAGAAATATCTGTGACTTCTAAAATGCTGGGAGGAATACCAAATTCCATGGGGTTAAAATCTATTTCTGGAATAAACCCACCGCGTTTACAATAGGTTTTGTCCTCAGGGGTTCTGGGGTTAGGGTCGTAATAATCTTCAATGCTCCAGTGTGTGGGGGGAACATCAGTAATACAATCAATTTTGTTAACAATATTTTGCCAGTATTCCCGTAAGTTTCTAGCTTGAGGTAATAGGGAAGCCATACCGACAATGGCTATGGGGTTGTGTTGTAATTTTCTATTAATCTTATTCACTGACATGGGTTTCTCCTGGTGCGATTTTTTTTCGTCTATTGACCTAATCAAAGTTTTCTCAACACTGTTGATAAGGCTTTCTAACTCTGCCATAGCCGTATCAATTGAATAAGCAGACATAGGGCATATACTGTTGTTAAGTGGTATGAATTATGATTGCTCCTGTGGCGAATCTATAGCAATTCCTAATTCGTTGGTGAGAAACCACAAGTACACTTTACATCGTCAATCTTACGAGTGCCGATTACATATAATTCCGCTTGTGGTTTAAGTAAGTTTCACAGGGGTTACCTGACTCACATCCAATATGCTGTAACTGCTGGTTTGTCAGACAACACTTTTGTCACCCTAATTAATTTTGCAATGCACCATTGTGGAAATTATGTTATACAGCACTGGATTCTTGATATTGAGGTAATAGGTCAATCACGTTGTTGAAACTGGAAAAATAGTCTCGCAGTACGTTAGCTGCTTGACCTGTGAATTCCATCCACTCGTAATGATACAGATTTTCGGCAATTGTATCCCTCTGGAGCAGGGGTAACTGAGGACTAGCTACTAGGACAGAAACGCTTTTTTCTCCCAAACTGGTTTGAGTATCTAGTCTAACCGCAGCTACATAGCTGGTGTTAATGACAACGTTCTGTATTTTAATAAATGCCATAGACAGTTTCAACGTCCAGATAATTTATCTTAAGCAATTTGACCCAGAAAAGTTGACAATTTCGTTACAGAAAAAACATCCCCCTTACTTCTCAATTAATGTACTTTTCTGTAGAAATACTCACAGATTTATCAGGTGATGCCATTGCGGTTAGGTTTAGTTTTGCTTTTTTAATTTTCCACACAATAACTAGTTTGCCTTACCGATTTGAAAGGTCTGGATTAATCAAAACAATAGCATGATTCACAGAAACTAAATCATTTGTTTATGGGATTTTTATAAAAAAACTAGATTCTGGCTCCTGTGGGCTGGGGAAGAAGCAACAGAATTTTGTATAGATGTCAACTGGTATTACTTAAAAAAAATAAGCTCAATTGCTTGTATATCTGTTATTACGTATATTGTGATCAGAAAATAAAATAAAAAAAATACATAAGTTAATGGCATCAATATTTAGGTTGATTTTTCAGAATAACATCATAATTTGTGAACATAACAATACCTAGTTAGCATCAGAATAAAATCTCAATTTCTCAGATAGTGCATAATTAACAAAATTAATTTGTGATAAATTAGCTAAATTATCATGTGTTACAGACTAAGAGGATGTTTGGAAAGTATTAAACAGGTAATTTTTATATTAGGGAACAGGGAACAGGGAGCACCGAAGCACCGGAGCAGGGAATGGGGGACACTCCGAAACAATAAAATCCAGTCCCCTCCCCTTACAAGGGGAGGGTTAGGGTGGGGTGAAACAATAGTTGATACACTAATCATGACTTATCAAACATCCTCTAAGACACTAAGCTGATTCTATGGGGTACTTTACCAGTCCATTGCTGCCAACGCATGATTCCCCGATTCAAGAATTGGGGATTTTCATCGCCAATAAAACAGATGCGCGCCATTCTTTCGCAAGCAATGAGAATTTCTCCGTTACCGATAAACGGAGCAATGACAAAATTATTCTGATGGGTATATAAATTAATTAAGTAGTTGACAATACCCTCAACCCCATCAATATTAATTGGTGTTTGTGGCTGAGATATGGATTGGTGGGAAAAAATACCCACATAAATATTACCGAGAACGAATTCATATTGAAAGGGCATTTGGCTATGGCGATAAAAATCATAAATATGACCCTGGGAACGCAGCACGGCTACCACCCGCGCCTCATCTACTAGGTAATTATGCTCCCAAGTAGGGGAAAGGGTAGCGATCGCCAGGGCTGCATCGGATGGTAACAGATTGCGAAATTCTAAACTAGCAGTATGATGACAAGCCACTAAATGGCGGTCTAGCATCCATTGTTCACCAACTTTTACCCTTGGTTCATGGGTAGCAATGGCTGATTCTGGTTGACGTTGACGTTTTTTGAGGGCTAATTTAGCCTCCCTTTCGGCCATAGCACTGTTGTAAGCTAACAACTGTAATTCTTTTTGCTTGGCTGTGGCTTCCACAATCACTTGAGCTAGGCGTGCTAATTCTGGGTCATCTTTGGTCATCTGTTGCTGACTCCAAGCGTGATGAGATTCTTCGGCCAACAAACGCTCTTGATTACCGGCCCTAGCTATCTTCAGTAGTGCTGTAGGACTATTAGCAATTGGGGAACCTTTAATGATTTCTTTAACTTCTGGGTGGATACTTTTAGCAATTTGCTTACCATGCTGAAAGGTGCGTTCAGAGTAGCCCACTTCTTTGGCTAACTCTACAGTGCGCTTGAGAGGTGGTGAAACCGTTTCACCACCCTGAGTGGTATATTGATTATCGCCAACCTTAGCGCGAAGCCCCATACGCTCTAAAATTTGGTCGCGCTCCCACCACAATTCTGAACGTTCCAGGGGTTGTAATTCATTACGAATCAAATTTTCGTCAATTTCTGCCAACCGGGATTGGTCAGCGTTTTCATAGTTGACAATATGACACTCAACGGTTTTGAGTCCCAAAAGTTTGCAAGCTGTCAACCGATGCAAACCAGCAATTAAATTTAGCTGTTGATCTACGGTAATCGGGTTTAATAAACCATTAGTCTGAATGGACTCCTTGAGATCATTCACCTTGTCGCCCTGGAGAGGACGGCGGTTAGGACCAATGCAAATTTTATCTATAGGAACTGTAGCCATAATTACTCAACTTCCCTATAAGTTCAAAATCTATGCAAAATACCATTAAGTATATTGCCCCAGTATACCCAATCGGTAAACAAGAAATCTAAATTCACATTGACAAGATGATAGTTTTCTGCAATGATGAAACACGAGATTATACAGTTTTTCCTAGTTAAAGTCCTAGTTAAGGTTTCTCAGCACTGCATAAATCTGGGGATATCAACCTTTTCCTACATATATGGTATTTTACACTACTTGATTGGGAATGAAATTAGGATAAAACTAAGGAAGATTTGCAGTAACGCCAACATTGTTTTTGCGGATAGTCTAGGATTTTAAGGCGGCTCTACAGGCGTACCACAATTTATATAGCAGGAATTAGACCGCTGAGTTTACTTAAAGTTTACTTCGGTGAAACCGTTGATTGCATTCAGATGATATGGACATTTAGGCTGTCCCTGGCATAGCATAATTGGAATAAAAATATGGCAGCAAACAAACAACGCCTGTTACTCATTAAACCCCGGAGCCGGTGGCGGTTAATTGTGGCGGCTTCTATCACTTTAGCCACTGGATTAGTAATTTACAGCTTTTCACAAAATCCATTCAGCCAAGAAGTGGTAACTTCTCCAGAGAATTTACCCCAGGCTGCTCCTGTAAAACAGGCGGTAACAGCTTTGGGACGTTTGCAACCTGAAGGGGAAGTAATTAATTTATCTGCACCCAATTCAGTCAACGGTGTGCGGGTAGAAAAAACTTTAGTCAGGGAAGGAGAAGCAGTCAAAGCGGGTCAAGTATTGGCATATTTAGAAAATTATTCGCGTTCCACAGCGGCGCTGCAACAGGCTTTAGACCAACTAGAAATTGCTAAAGCTAGACTAGCACAAGTCCAGTCTGGCGCTAAACCCGGAGATATTGCCGCTCAACAAGCTGCGATCGCCGGTTTAGAGTCCCAATTAAAAGGAGACCTTGCAGCTCAACAGGCCACAATCAACCGCATCCAAGCCCAAGTAGATAACGCCCACAGGGAAAACAATCGATATCAACAGTTATACACAGAGGGTGCTATTCCCGCCTCCTTAGCAGATACTAAAGCTTTGCAACTCCAGACCCTACAAACCCAACTCACAGAAGCCAAAGCCAACCTGAAGAGAACTCAGAATACACTCCAAGAGCAAATCAAACAAGCCAAAGCCAGACTTAACAGCTTAAAGGAAGTGCGTACTGTTGATGTTGAATTGGCACAAACTGAGGTTAATAGTGCTGTAACTGCCATCAAACAAGCAAAAGCAGACCAAGAATTAACTTATCTCAAATCTCCCATAGATGGTAAAGTTCTGAAAATTCATACTAAAACTGGCGAAGCCATTAGCAGCAATGGATTTGCTGAGATAGGTAAGATATCTCAAATGTATGTAGTTGCACAAGTGTATCAAACCGATATTCAAAAAGTAAATTTAGGTCAAACAGCTACGATTACCAGCAATGCCTTTCCTGGAAAAATACAGGGAACAGTCAGCGAAATTGGTTGGCAAGTGGAGAGACAAAGTATCTTTAGTCTTAATCCCGCAGCGGATACAGACCGCAGGGTAGTGGAAGTCAGAATTAGCATTAATGACCCCGCAGATAGTCAACGGGTCGAGCGTTTAACTAACTTACAAGTAGATGTTGCGATTCAAATTTAATTACAGATCTAATTACACACCCTTCGAGACAACAAAACCCAATGGTATTAAACCATGAACTTAAAAATTCCTTTAGCATGGCTACAGCTAGCCCAACAAAAAGTTAGGTTTTTGGTAGCTGTAGGTGGAATTGCTTTTATTGTGCTGCTGACATTTATTCAACTGGGCTTTCAAGATGCGCTTTATTCTAGCGCCACAGCACTGCATCAAAATCTCCAAGGGGATTTATTTCTAGTTAGTTCACAATATAAATCTTTGACTGCTACTCAAAGTTTTTCCCGCAGTCGTTTATACCAAACCTTGGGTTATGAGGGAGTAGAGTCAGTTAGCCCCATATATTTGCAATTTGCCAAATTAAAAAATCCCGATACTGGCGAGAAATATTCTATCTATATCATTGGCTTTGACCCGGGTAAGTCTGTATTGAATATACCAGAAGTTGCCACCAATTTAGATAAGCTCAAAATTCCCGATATCGTCCTTTTTGATCGCATTTCTCGCCCGGAATTTGGCCCCATCGCCAGTAATTTTACTGATGGAAATAGTGAACAGACAATTGAAATATTTCCCTTTGATGCACCCATTGGTTACAGAGTCAGGGTCGGGGGATTATTTAGCTTAGGGCCTTCTTTTGGTGTTGATGGTAACTTAATTGTCAGTGATTCCACTTTTTTGAGAATCAACCCTAATACTCGCCCCGCAGAAATGATTGATATTGGTGTGATTAGCCTCAAACCTGGTGCAAATCCTGATGCAGTTTTGCAAAAATTAACAGCTAATTTACCCAATGATACCCAAGTTTTTACCCGTCAAGGCTTTATTGACTTTGAGAGAGAGTATTGGTCTGTGAGAACACCTATAGGTTTTATACTCAACCTCATGTTAACCATGGCTTCTGTGGTCGGTGTTGTCATTGTCTACCAAATCCTTTACAGCAATATTACTAATCAATTGATTGCCTATGCAACCTTAAAAGCGATTGGATATGCTAATGGATATTTACTAAATGTAGTTTTTCAACAAGCATTAATCCTGGCTTTGTTGGGTTATATACCAGGTTTTATCCTGTCCATTGGCTTATATAGTTTTGCCATGGAAGTGACCAAGTTACCCATCATGATGACTGCTAATAATGCCATCATCGTTTTAGTTTCAGCAGTACTCATGTGCATTACTTCTGGGTCACTAGCTATTAATAAACTTCGTTCTACAGACCCGGCTGATATATTCTAGACCAGACTATTACGTAATTTACCCATTCCTGATATCTCCATGAACCTGCAAAATAAAACTCTCCTCGTCACTGGTGTTGATGAATTTATCGGTTGTCGGGCGGCAGAATTAGCCATAGCCCAAGGAATGAAAGTTAGAGGACTCCAAAGCTCTCCTCATGTCAACAAAACAGCCCAAGATTTGGGTGTTGAGATCATTGTCGGTGAAATTACTGACCCTAATATTGCTGAAAAAGCCTGTCGGGGTGTAGATATTGTTTTACATACTGCTCAAATTGCTCAAGAAGGTGGCTCAATTAAAGAATTTCGTAGCGTCAATGTTGGCGGTACCCTGAATATAGCCAAAGCCGCTAAAAACGCTGGTGTGAAAACTTTTGTCCATCTTTCTAGTGTGATGGTATACGGCTTTAATTATCCTGATGGGGTGACAGAAACTGGGACACTCTCGGGGGAAAATAATTCCTACTGTCAGACCAAAATAGAGGCCGAAACCGAACTGTTACCCCTCAATTCTCCCCCAGATTTTGGTGTAATTATTATCCGTGCTGGAGATGTTTATGGTCCGGGTAGTCCTGCTTGGGTAGTGCGACCGATTTTAATGATGCGCCAAAAATTATTCGCCTATGCTAATGATGGTCAGGGTGTGATGAATCATGTATATATCGATAACTTAATTGATGGGATTTTTCTCGCAGTTGAAAAAGAAACATACGGTGAAGTGTTTAACATTACCGATGGTCAACAGACCTCCTGGAAAGAATATTTTCTGCGTTTAGCCGCAATGGAAGGTTTAGCAGCACCCATGTCTTTACCCAAGGAGGAAATGAAGTTATTTCTGAAACTCCGAACCCAGGGACAAAAACTTTTTCGCAAAAAGGCTGACATCCTACCAGAATCTGTAGATTTTATGAGTCGTCCTTATGCTTATTCCATTGCTAAGGCCGAAACTCTATTAGATTATAAACCAAAGGTTGACCTGGAAGATGGTTTAAGACTTACACAAGCATGGCTCCAAACCACTGATATCGAAAAGCTAGGTAAATAGCTTTTCGATTTTACCAAACATCATATTATATGAGTAACCAGCCGAAGTTAAGTATCGGATTACCTGTATACAATGGCGAGAAGTTTCTCAAATCAGCCCTGGATTCACTTTTGGCTCAGACCTTTGCAGATTTTGAGTTGATTATCTCAGATAATGCTTCTACAGATCAAACTGAAGCAATTTGCCGAGCTTATGCAGCACAAGATCAACGGATTCGTTACTATCGTAATCCAATTAATCTTGGTTGTGCGCCTAACTTTAATCGTGTGTTTGATTTGTCTGTAGGGGAATACTTTAAATGGGCGGCTTATGATGATTTACACGCTCCAGAGTTTCTGATCAAATGTGTGGAGGTACTTGATCATAATCCACAGGTGATTTTGTGTCATTCCCATGTATATTTGATTGATGAGAATGGTAGTTTTTTGCAACCCTACAATATTCAACTCAAAACTGATTCACCACAACCCCATGAGCGCTTTCATCAGTTGCTGAGTAAACATCTGTGCTATCAGTTATATGGAGTAATTCGCGCTCAGGCTCTGAGGAAAGTACCACCTATGGGTAGTCATGGTACTGCGGATGGAATTTTATTATTAAGAATTGGCTTGCTAGGGGAGTTTTATGAAATCCCCGAATACCTATTTTTTGCTAGAAGCCATCCCCAACAATCATTGAGTATGTACTTTCCTGATTATCATTTGTTAACCCAAGGGGAATCTCAAGATACTGGGAAGATTTTACCTGATTTTTATGGTTATACAGTGTGGTTCGACTCGGCGAATCAAGGCAAAATCTTATTCCCTCATTGGAGAATAGTTTGGGAATATATGCGTTCTGTATGGCTATTTCCCCTGAGTCTTTATCAGCGTCTACGTTGTCACATCAGTATTTATCAGCAGTTGCAAGGCCATGAATATCTGTTGCTTAAAGATTTACTTAAAAATGCTCAAATAGTATTTTCTTTATGGAAAACAGCCAATCATCCCTTGGAAAAATTGCTGTGAAATATGGTTCAAACTAAAATCACTTTTTGAGGTCAAAGAAGTATGTTGAAAATCACACATCTGAGTCATGTAATCTTAGGGATTTTATTGAGTATTAGCTTTGCCAAAACCGTTAACGCCAAACCTACTGCCACATTGACAGTTGTGGTAGATGGTATTAATAGCCAAAAGGGTGAGATTTGCATGGGGGTTTACTCTAGCTCTAGGGGTTTTCCCTCCAATACTGATGCAGTGATTAAAAGCGCTTGTGTGCAGCCTAGGGGGACAAGTGTGACTCATGTTTTTTCTGGTTTGCAACCGGGAAGTTATGCAGTAGCTGTGGTGGATGATCGAAATGGCGATCGCAAAGTTAATAAAGACTTTCTGGGTATACCTCAAGAAGGTTTTGGTATTTCCCAAAATCCTACCGTGTCAATTTTCACTGGTGCACCCAAGTTTCACGATGCCAGTTTTTTAGTGATGCCAAATCAAAATACCACGATCAACATTTTGATGAAATATTCCCTTGATTCTTAAAGGGGAATAGGGAACACCGGAAGAGGGAAGAGGGAATAGGGAATAGGGGACACACAAAAAACAATAAAATCCAGTCCCCTCCCCTTACAAGGGGAGGGTTAGGGTGGGGTCAAGCAATACTTGATACACTAATCATGACTTGACAAACATCCTCTTAAAGGGGAATCGGGATTGGGGACGGGGATTAGTCGCGACTCGCCATTATACAAGGCAAAATCTGCCGGAGACTATTATATATGAAAGAGTTGACGATATTCATTACTCAGTCTCTCTTGGGTTGGCTGGCTATTCAAATGTGTTTAGCGCTAGTTTTTCTGTTCTATTTACGCTCATCAACAACCCAAAATTTATTAGCTGATGAACAGTTACCTAAAACGGCGGTGATTCTTTGTCTACGCGGTGCTGACCCTTATTTATCTGATTGTGTGGAGGCGCTGTTAAATCAGAATTATCCAGAATACGATTTAAAGGTGATTGTTGATAGTCAGCAAGACCCCGCTTGGCAAATTGTCACCGAAACCATCAAGGCACAAGAAGCTAGGAATGTCCAAGTTAGTCCTTTAAGGATCATACGATATAACTGTAGTCTCAAATGCAGTTCCCTGTTGCAAGCTGTTTCAGAATTGGATGATTCCTATGATGCGATCGCTGTGGTAGATGCTGATACCATTGTTCATACTAATTGGCTGCGGGAACTAGTCACTCCTCTAGCTCATCCCCACGTGGGAGCGACCACGGGTAACCGTTGGTTTGTACCCACACATATACCCACACAGAACTATTGGGGGTCTTTAGTCCGCTATATAGGTAATGTATCTACCGTTGTGCAGATGTACTTGTTCCAAGTTCCCTGGGGTGGGACTTTAGCAATTAAAACAGAGGTACTACGCCAAACAGGTCTGCTAGATAAATGGGGGGAAGCTTTGGGGGAGGATTTTATGATCCACAAGATCCTCAAAGAACATGGGTTGCGGGTTAAGTTTGTACCTTCTTTGATCATGCTGAATCGGGAAGAATGCGATTTACTCAGCTTCATAGAATCTCTTAAGCGCCAACTATTTTACTGTAGACTTTACCATCCCTCTTGGTTAGCCATCATTGGTGATGTGGTCTCTAGCATTCTGTTTCCCTCTATGGCAATAGTATTATTTCTGTTGTCGTTGTTAGATACACAGTGGGAGTTAACGGCTTTATTGTTGAGTACCTATTGCATTTACACTGTGGGATTACTATTAATCACCCTGATTTTAGAGTTAGGAGTCAGTCAAGTGATTCGCGCCCATGGTCAGCCAATTACCAAGTTATCCCTGGATATAGTTCGGAAAATATTAATTGCTATTCCCCTCACACAGTGGATCTACGGTTTAGCTTTTATATCTTCCCTAGGTATGTCAACAGTTAAATGGCGGGGTATTATTTATCGTGTAGAAGATCCCTGGAATATCCGATTAGTTGAATACCATCCTTATGATATGTTGGATCAACCTATTGACAGCAAAGTTTCTCTTTGAGCAGTAATAATTCCCTTCAATTCCTTTAGTTAATTGCTCAATCACACACTAGGAATTCAACTCAATCAATTAGTAATATTCCAGAATTCTTGAACCTGTCAATTTAATGAGCAACAAGATTCTCAACAGTTGAATACCCTCTGGATAAACTGCTCATACCCAGTGAACAAGAATAATGTATAAAAACATGATTCTTTTTGAACACAAATAAACAAATTTACTCAAATCATGAACAAGCCACCCCTTCGCATTGCGCTGTTTACAGGATTATATGCTCCCTTTTTGACTGGGGTTTCCATTGCAGTCCACCAGCGGGTACGCTGGTTACTACAACAAGGCCATGAAGTTCTGCTTGTCCACCCAGAAATTAACGACCAATACCCCAAAAATGTGGGTAAGCGTCCCATGTCAGGACTGGAAGAATTACAACATTTTCCTAACTTTTCTGCTTATTCTTTCCCCACTAAACCACTAATTTTTTATAAGTCCTTACCCCAACCCTTGAACTATCGCCATTGGAGTGATACCAAGTTATTAGAAAAGTTTCAACCCGATATTATCGTAGTGGAAGAAGCACCGCAAATGCGAGGGTTTTATTCACTATTTTTGCAAGGTTATGGCCGCCCTGTTGGGGTTGAATATGCCAAAAAAACCGGGACTCCTATTATTTCCGTTTTCCACACCGATATTGTGGCTTACATCCAATACTATTTGGGTAATCTGTTTTTCCAATTAATGCGCCCGATTATTCCTTTTTTGGTTAAGCAATCTACGCAAGTATATGATCTGAATTTATTTCCTTCTCAAGCACAACTCCAGAAGTATCAGCAGCTAAATTGCATCCGCGGTGAATATGTTCCCTATCAAGGAATTGATTGCCAAAAATTTCACCCGCGCAATATCATGTATGACCCCATTCCCCATGACCACAGACCAACTATATTATTTGTGGGGCGCATTACCGCAGAAAAGAGCGTCACCCAACTTATAGATATTTTCCCCCTGATTGCGGCGGAAATTCCAGATGTGCATTTGGTAATTGTGGGTAGTGGTCCGCTGGATAAAGAATTGCGCCGGCGATCGCAAAAGTTTAGCTCTGGTATTACTATCTGGGGTGAGTCCCATGGGACAGAACTGTTAGGTTGGTTTGCACGTGCAGATGTATTTGTCAACCCTTCTGTAACTGAAAATTTCTGCACTACAAATAACGAAGCCTTGGCTTCTGGTACTCCCGTAGTAGCTGTAGTTGCGCCTTCCACCTCAGAGCAGGTTTTCTCCGGTGTGAATGGCTTTTTAGCCCAACCCAATAGTAACCGAGATTTTGCGGATAAGGTGGTAACAATTCTCAGTAACGCACAACTGAAGGAGAAAATGAACCAACAAGCCCGCCCTTCTATTATTGAATATGATTGGTCAGCTTGTACACAGAAGTTTGAACGCAAGCTGTATCAGCTAGTTGAAGCTTTTCAAAAGTAGCCAATATGTAGCCAATATATCCAATGTGCCAGGGGTTAAAAACCCCTGTCTGATAGCTGAAGTCGGATGAATCCGACTGGAATCAGGTAGTTAAAATAATTCTCCTTGTAGGGTGTCCGGTTCTTTGTGAGCTGCTAGGCGGCAAATTTCCGACCAGGAAACTACTAGGCTGTTGTAAGCTGTGGCTTCTTGTATCCAGGCTTTTTTGTCACAAATGTTATATAAGCGATAGGTTAAGTCTTTTAAGATTTCCCACACAACTTTGGACTCAAATAATACTGTGGCGGCGCCGGTTTCCCCTTTTTTATCTAGGGTGTGGATCAGGTTTTGGGTAATTAACCAGTGTGACTTGGTGGGGTTGCTACTGTGTGGTAACTCTTCCCGGCGCAGTAGTCGCACCTTTCCACCTTCTGCGGAGACAATACCGCCATTTACTAAGCCTTGAACAGTGATATTTTTGGCTTTTGAGAGGGTTTCCGCCTCCCCGTAGAGTCCTTCATTAAATTGATGTTGTTCAAACCAGATCAAAGCCCAGCGGGTCTCTAGGTCAAATTCTCCCTCCTGTTCTGTGAGGTATTCATCCAACATTTGATTAATAAATTGTAGGGCGGTACGCACTCCTATGGCGGAACCGTCAGCTTCTAAAACTTTGGTGTAACGGGAAAAAACACCCATACCTGGACCAATGCTAGCTTGGGCTAAATCCACCGGGGCGATGTTACCTTGTTGCAGTTTTTCCACTGCTCCTGGGAGTTCCCGCTTGAGTTGTTGCAGAAATTGGCGACGGGTGGCGGAGGGGGCGGTTTCTAGACGGGGACGACACACCAGGACAATGGAGGAGGCCAGGGCGCCAACGTTTTTTTTAAGATTTGTTACTAATTCTGTCCGCATTGGCCAAGTACCCACAATGGTAAAACCAGCTTGGATTAAACCCTCTAGCATGGTTTCCCACCCGGTGGAGGCGGTGACACTTTCGTTATTTTTACTAGTTTCTGTTTCTGACTGTTTAAAGGCGTAATAAATAGTAACTGGATATTCAGGATGTGCGGTTTCTCGCATTCTGCTAAAGGCTTCACCTAAACCAGTTTCAAAAAAATCTTGAGCTTTTTGTTTATCACCGCCAAATCTGTAGGGGGTGGCGACTAGTTCCTGTGTTTTGGGTACTAGTA
This sequence comes from Anabaenopsis elenkinii CCIBt3563, assembly GCF_015245355.1. Lineage (GTDB taxonomy): Bacteria > Cyanobacteriota > Cyanobacteriia > Cyanobacteriales > Nostocaceae > Anabaenopsis > Anabaenopsis elenkinii. The sequence continues at coordinate 2,393,933 of NZ_CP063311.1, forward strand.
AGGTGCTGCAAATTTCTGGGTAAAGTTTGCCGATAGAACGGCGCAGCCAGATATAAAAGAAGTCGGCTAAGTCTGCATAGCCGATGTTATCGTAGTATGGGGGGTCTGTGGAGATAACCGGAGAGTTTGAATTAATTAATTGAATTTCAGTAGCATTAATTTGCTTAACTACACCAATTACCTTAGTGTGAGAATTCAATTCTAAAACCTTGACTAAATAATTAATTTGACCAATAAAATTACCAGTAGAATTGGAAAAAGGATTACCTTCTACAAAATCCCAAATCATGGGAATTGCTTGACGTGCAAATACTTGTTGAATGTTTTCACCCAGATTGTCCCAAAAGCAAAATGCAGAAGTGCGATTTGCTAATCTACTTACGTTCATACCCAAATAAGTCGCCACAGCATCAGCGTAAGCTGTCGCACCCATACCCCCCTCAGACAATGGTAAATGATCATCAGCCATACCCCCAGCTACAGCATCCAGTTTGACCTGTTCCCTGGCGACGCTGACTAAATCGCTGAAGGTGGTTAAGGCGACAAGCTGACGGGGAGTGAATAATTTATCAAATGTATTAATTCCATAATTTGGTGTGTTAAAATTACGAGGATTATCTGGTAAATTTGCCTCTGGTTTCCATTCTGGCTTTGCAGACAAAGCCACCTCGATCTGCTCATCATTCGGGGGAATATACAACCGTTGCTTTTGACCCTCCGCCACAATAGCCATTAACTGAGCGTTCATTCTTCCTGCTTTCCCCTCCTGGCGGATGTGGTCAAAGGTTACAGGACTGTCACAACAAACACACATCGCCCCTCTGCGGTTAACAGTTCCCTCCCGTGGTGTTCCCTCCCCGGTTTTGACTGCAAAACTCACCCTAGGGGGTTGGTGACTCCTATCAATTACAGGTTCTACCCAAACTTCCTTACCCTTTTTAGTAGATAATTTAAAAGAATTTACCAAAGGCATTTGCGCCCCACAAGCGGGGTTAGGACATTTCACAGTCCGCGCCCACAACCAAGCAATTACCGTTGCTTCCCCACCCCCATACTCCTGGGGTAAACTCACCTTGGGGTACAAATGGCCAATAGTTTTAAAAGCTTGCTCCCGCATCCATGCCCCATAATAGCGCACATCGTCAGCTAACCCTTGGGCTCCGTACCATTGGGCGGTTTTTAACCCTGTTTGCGCTTGGGGGTTGACGGGGGGTTGATTTTGAAATTTGGGGGGAATTTCAATTAAGGCTTTAGTAATTAGCACCGCCACGGGGTTAATATCACTACCATGGGCGACTAAACCTAGGCGTTGTCCTTCTAGGGGTATGGAACCACCACCACAGAAGGGGTCATAAACCGGGGGTGCATAGTTTTGTAAATATGTACGTACTTCTACTGGGTCTACGGGTGGTGTTTCGTTGCGACTCCAAGCCAGACAGCGGGCAATTTCTGCTTGGGCTGCTTCGATAATTTCCCGGTTATTCACACTATCCCAAGAGACTAAACCCTGAACTACCTGCTCCGCTTTCCCTTTTTTGTCAACGGTAACAATTTTACCAATGATATCAAATAACCGTTGTCTTTCTTGTGCTTGGTCTGCATCTGTGGGGAATTTATCGGGGTGACTAGATGGGTCATCTACTAGGGAAGCAAATAATACCGCCCTACAGGTGGCTAAAGGTCGCCTAGCCCACCATAAATGTAATGTAGAAGGATGTCCGTGTCTAATGGATTTTTCCCTGGCTGATTCTTGATTAATTGCTTCTAGGGGTAGGGCGACTTCTATTAATTTTTTTTTCATCAGAGTAACCAGGGAATACTTATGATATTAATTTACCTCATGGGATGGTGAATGGGGATATTGGGTGAAGTATTTCCACAAAATGATTAATTGTATTGAAGAAATGTTGAAATTTTTAGCATATGGAGATTTACACTACCAATAGGCTAAACTAAGAAAGTACAACAATTGTACAAATAAATACAAAATAATATGAATAATCAAGTCTACGAGGTATTTGAAGCTGTCGAATTTAAAGCCAAACTACTGGCTCAATACTGGCATAATTTTCACATAGAAATCTGCCAGCACTTACCAGAGACATATCTAACTGAAATAGAAAAACTCTCCCAAAACCTGGAAACAGCCTTAAATCAACTGGTTAATCAACTGCGATATCCCACTCTTACCCTAGCCACCACAGGAACCACCAGCAGCGGTAAAAGCACCTTAGTTAATTTACTCTGCGGAGCGGAAATTGTACCAGTAGCGGTGAGTGAAATGAGTGCTGGTACTGTCACCATTGAATACAATCCACAAAAGTCTTTAGTCATCTATGAAACCCCAGGCGCATTGTGGGAATGTGGGGAATGGAAGGGTATTACTGAAGAAAAAATTTATCAGCGTCTCTACCAGGCGATGATCACTTATCTTGAGAACCGAGAAACACAACCCAACTTGGCCTGTCCACAATCTAAAATTTTTTACCCCATTAGACTTTTAAACGATTCCCAATGGGAACTACCACAGGGTACTACGGTGAGAATTTTGGATTTACCCGGTTTAGCTTACGTGGGTGATCAGGGTAACGCTGATGTGATTAAACAGTGTCGTGAGGCCTTGTGTATAGTCACCTATAACAGCGCAGAGACAGATTCCCAAAAAGTAAATAGTTTACTACAAGAAGTAGTACAGCAGGTCAAAGATTTAGGCGGTTCTCCCGCGAGAATGCTATTTACTTTGAATCGAATTGATGTTTTCCGCACCGATAAAAACTGGCCAGAAACAGAAAATCGCTTTTGTGAAAGCACCATCGCTAATATTAAAAAGGAGTTAACCCAGCAGCTAAGGGAATACTCAGAGGAAATCAACAATTTAGAAGTAGTCAAATTAAGTACATGGCCCGCCTTGTTGTCGCTGCAAATGCAAAGTTTTGATACTATTTACAGTGCTGAAGCCTGTAAAAAGGCGGATAACTATTTTAGTGTATTAATTGAAGATATATTGGAAGATTTGCCCCGGAACACTCAAAAATGGTCTGTTCACGACAAAAACAGAGTGGCGCAAGCATTATGGCAAAAATCCTATGGCCAGGAATTTCACGATAACTTAAGAAAACATATTAATCAACATTTCCCCCAGTTAGTCATACCTCAAATCATAGAACGGTTTAATATAGCTGCTGGAAATGCTATTAGAGAGTGGTCTTTACAAACAACAACGGCTATTGTTAATAGTTCTGAGGAACAATATCAACAAGAGTGCGAGAAAATATCACAAACCAGGTCAGCGCTACAGTCATTACTAGAAGAAAGTGATGGACAGCTGAAAAAACCCTGCGAAGACCTAGAACTAAAAGTTAAACAGGTTTTAGCAGGGGAATCAACAGAAGACCTAGTTAATCACATTAAAAAGGTAATTGGGGAACTGCAAGCACAGGCACCTTATAATCAATTAGGAGAGAAATTATTCCCCATATACGGATGCTTCCCGGAATTGAACAAGGGAATTAACCAAGTATTAGAAGCAGTTGCAAAGTCTTTAGAAACCGGAAAGGTAGATTTAGACACTCCCAACTTGAAACGAGCCAATGTATTAAGCGTGAATTTACTCTCAAAAAATTTACAGCGTTTAATTAACTTGGGTTATACAGGTTCCCTAGCTAAAGAAGGGAAAAAGATGGAAGCGCGGACAGAAACACAGAAAAAAGAACTCAAACAGATCAATGAGGAACTCAATGAACTAGCTATACATTTAAACATTATTTTGCAAGATGTATTAAAGCAAGTTTCCCAACAAGTAGTAGAGAGAATTTACAATTCAGTTTCTGAATTATTCCGTTGTCATTTGGCTTATATTGAAGAAAATGCCAATAATCAAGCCCCCCATATAGCGATCAAATTCCCAGAAGGACAACTGATTAAAGTTGACGCTAACCAATTGACATTTAATTTCTCCTTTCAAGCTGGTTTTCCTATTCATCAAGGAACTTGGGAAGAAGAAATCAAGATAGAAAAAAAAGAAAGAGTCTGGTATACTCTATGGATATGGAAAAAAACTTTTTATGAAACCGAATATGAAACCCGTTCTAGTGATAATGCGGCAATACCTAGTGTAGAAGATTTGCTGACCAGTTGGATTATTCAGTCGAAACAGCAAGAAGCAGAAATAGTCAATAAAATCGCCACTTGGTTAATCACACAAGTTAATTGTTTAAAAAAAACCGTATCTCAAATTCAGAATGATATTATTGACCGTTATCAAGCCAGACTGGATAAAGCACACCAAGAAACTACTCTAGATTATGAAAAACACAGAAATATCTGGGTACCTATACAAGAAAAAGCTCAAAACCTCTCTGAAGATTTTGATAGCTTAGGACAAAGTTGGAACCTGAAAAGTTGATTTTGCATATGTTTATTTTGCATATAAAATCAATTCAAATATAATCATATGCAGCCATCAAAATTAAAGGAACTATATCAACAAGTGTATGATCAAGTGTATCCTCAGATTAAGGATCAGAAACTAGGAGTTTTAGCTACGGTAATTCACGTGATCCTTGATTCAGATCAAACACAAGCTGAAAAAATTCGTCAAGAATGGGGAATTGAAGGTAACTCTTCTTGGGAAGAGGATTTATCTATAGTATCGAATGTAATAGGATATAACTTAATTAGGAGCAAAAAGATGGAGCAATTTATTATTATACTCATAGCTTCGGCAATTGTAGGAGTTCCTGCTTGTCTAAAATATATACAAGATACAAAGCAAAAATCAGATTCTAACAGTAAAACACCCCCTCCTCCTCCCCCAAAAAAGAGTGAATGTGCATCTTTATATCTGGTTGTACCAGCATCAGTAGCGAGAAAATTTACCGAGGGTAAACCTATTAATCAAGCTGAGGTAGAAGAACTGATAGATAATGCTTCCTACTTGTTGTGTACTAATATGTGTACTAATGAACAAAAAGCTGATAGAGTCCAGGAGAAACTAGTTTTAACCGAGGATAAGATCACAGATATAAGTGAACAAAGGGAAGTTTACATCAAAATTAACATTGCTGATGGACAAGACATGATCGGGAAGCAAATCCCATACGCTTTAAAAAGTAATCTACCTGCTCATGGTCAAGGGGTGATCCGCAAAATAGCTTGTATTGAATATTTATCTGTGTCGGGTTTAGAAGAATTTAACAGGATTTAAAGGATTTGCCAAAATGGATTGGAAAACAGCATCTTCCTATTATGAAACTCGTCTGAGCGATGCTTTAAATATCCAAAGACACGCTTTGAGTTTAGCTAATTTACCCCAAGCACAAGTTCCTACTAAATTAATAGAAACTCTCATCCAAGAAGCAGAACCCACCCGTCGTCAGTTGGAAAGACTGCAAAAACGTGAGTTCCGCATTGCGGTTGTGGGGTTAGAAAAAGCCGGAAAAAGTACCTTTGTCAATGCTTGGTTAGAATGCGACTTACTCCCAGCAAAGGGAGGAAGATGTACATTTACCACTACACAAATTTACTCCGTTGCAAATGAGTCTGAACAACGACTAGAGGTACAAGCTAAAACCGAAGCTGAATTTACCAACTTACTCACGGAACTAGAAAAAGCCAACGCAAAGGAAGACCTAAATACTATCCACGCTAATCAAGCAACTTTACAGCAAGTGAGGAGGGAAGGCGATCGCATTTTTCCATTTACCAGACTAGAAGATATTAAAGAACTGTTAAAAAAGTATGTAGCTGATGAAAGATACGCTCATGCTGTGTTAGAAGCTAGACTTTATACTAACAAACTTGCACAAGCTGAAGGAATTGTTTTTTATGATGTTCCCGGTTTAGATTCAGGTTTAGCAAAACACGTTGATGAAGCACAGGAAATGTTATCAGACTGTGACGCTGTGATTTTGGTACAGCGTTTTACTAGTCTGAGAGAGAAGGAATTAGAAATCATCAAATTTACAGAACTAGGGGATAAAAACGTCACTGTTGCTGATAAATTGTTTGTATTTCTCAGTCGCATTGATTCTATAGCTAGTCCTGAAGCACTAGAAACCCACATCCAAGAAGCATCTCAAGACTGGTCAAAACGGGCGAACTTACCTAGTCAACGTCTTGTTTCTGGTTCTGCTGGTGCATATTTGATTTTAAATAATATAGCAGGAGCACAGACTAAATTAGAAATTGGCGACCCCAATATAATTACAGCTCATTTACAGCGATTAACTGGGATTACCGATGCAGAAATTCTCAAAACAAATGCTACTGGTATCCCAGCTATTAAAGACAAAATCTTTAATTATATTAATCATGAGCGTGTGAATATTTTAAAGAAACGCTGCGAAGCTTCTGTAAATAAAATCATTAGCACCTCTGAAGAAATTTATCATGTAGTTTGTCAAAAGCACCCGGAAAATACTGAGGAAGCAAAATTATTTGCAGAAAATAATCGACGAGTTTTATTTACAGAATGGTGGAATCAAAAATGGTTAAGCATTAAAGCTGATTTACAACAATATTATGATGAGTATATATCTAGAAACACATTAGGAAATTTAACTACAGACTCCTTACCCAAAATAGAAAAATTCCGCCAAAAATATCTGCAAGTTGTCAACAGCGAAATGCAGAAACTGCGGGAGGAAACATTGCAAAAGAAAGATACTATTTTTTTGGCTAATTCCAATCCAGAATTTGACCGCATGAAAGCTAACTTTGCTTGGCGTGATGATTTATATATTGATATTACCAGGGTGTTATCAACAATTGCCCATGAACTTGCTCTAGAATTAAAGAATGAAGGATTAAAGTTAGTGGAATACATGACCACTTTATTATGGGGAAGTGATCAAGTTAAAGCTAGGTTAATTGAAAATTCCGAAGCTTATTTTTTATCTAAGCTGGAAAATAGTTTAAGTGTGTTATTTTTACGCTTTGCGCGTCCAGTAGCAGAGGTGTTAATTCGCGGTCCAGTTAACAGTGATACCCGCAATAAAATTGTGAAAAGTCTGGGAGTAGATATTGAGATTGTTGATAACTATTATACTGGATTGGAACCTGGTTATAGGTTTTTGAAAAGATATGTAAAGTATGGTGCTGATTTGCTGTTTAACCCGGAAACTCGCCAAAAGGTGTTAGGGGTGACAGAGGTAACACTATCAAAATCTGGAATGACCGAATCTATTGTACCACAAGAAGCTGTGACTTTTGAAGTGGAAACTGATATTAATGCTTTTGAAGAATACTTATGTGCGGCAATTTTTGATGCAGCTAGTTTTGAGTCCTATTGTGTTCAAGAACTCAAGGGATTAGTTGATAGTTTTAGAGATAAACAAGGTACTTGGACGGGGGTGGCTATGAATGAATGGTTACAAGGTAATCCATTACTTTTAGCTGAAGTTCCCCGGAGTTTGCAAGCAACAGAATGTGATTTAGAGGTTAGTGAAAGATTAAGACAGTTATCTATTGCTTTAAACAGGAGCAGTTGAGTTGTTAGAGGATGTTTGATAAGTCATGATTAGTGTATTAACTATTGTTTGACCCCACCCTCTCCTTGCAAGGGTAGGTTTTTAATATGATCTGTGAAGGCAAGACTAGGAAGACAAGGAAGGAAAGTGGACAAGGAAGATTTTATACGGACAATGGTCTTTTAAGGGGCTATTTTTCTTACTAAAAATACAGACTTTGTACTGTTTTTCTCCCTTGTCACCTTGTCCACCTTGTCCACCTTGTCTTGTCCTTGTAAGGGGAGGGGACTGGATTTTATTGTTTTTTGTGTGTTCTCCATTCCTTCCTATTCCCTGTTCCCTATTCCCTATTCCCTGAAACTAAACAACTTTGGATCTCACAAGCATGGGAAATGCTATATTTTGAGGCTTTTTCAATCTGCTGGGTAAAGTATGTTTCTTGATGTTTAAGTTGTTGAGCTAGTTCTAATCCTTTTTTAAAGGCTGCGAGTGCTTGGGAATAGTTCTGAGTTTGTAAATATAATTGCCCAATTTGATCATAACCTATCATCATGCCATAATAATTCATGGCTTGCTCTTGGGTTTCTATAAAAGTTTGGCTGACCTCTAAAGCTGCGTCTGTTTGTCCCTGGTCAATATATAAAGAAATTATTTTTTGTAAAGCTTCCCCAGCTCGGACATACTGCCGAGATTCCATGGCGATAATATAAGCTTGTTGATAGTTGTTAAATGCTTGTTGGAGTAAACTGGGATTTGTTTGGGCGAGGGATTGATAATTAACGCCGATGGCGAGTAGCAATTGTGGTATTTTGATCAGGTTATTTTCCTGTTGGTAAATTGTGACTATTCTCTGGAGAGTATCTATTGCTGCTTGGGGTTGTTGGTGCTGCTGGTATATATAACTTAGCTGTTGCAGGTATTCTAACTCCCTGGCGCGATCGCCTGGAGTAGCAGTTAACTTCAACAATTGCTCATAGGTGGCCGCAGCTTGGGGATAATCAAACCAACTCAAATGGAGTTCGCCTATGGTTGCGAGGGTTTGCAATACTGCTGCTACATCTTGTTGCTGTTCTACTACTGTTAAAATTTGCTGATAAGCTTGTAAAGCTAATTTAGGCGATCGCACTTGCTGGTATGCTTCACCAAGAGCTACCATTAATTCTAAATCAAAACCCTTGGCTTTTTGGGCTTGCTGTTGAATAGTTTGTAATCGCTGTGTAATATATCTAACTTGCTGCCCCGCGTTTTCACCCCAAGCGATCGCGCCAAAGCGGGATAAAGCTTTGACTTCGGCCCATGGACCCAAATAGCGGCGTAACCGTATTTCCCGGTTCCAAATCCCAAAAGCTCCTGGTTGGTCTCCCCCTTGTAATTTAGCTGTAGCTTCCTGATTCAAAGCATCTAAAGCCCTCTGTAGGTTTTCCCGTTCTGGGGTGGTTAACTGTTGTTTATCCCTCAAAGGCGGTAGGAGGGGGTCAGGGGTGGTAACTTCTAGGGGATTGGGGGGAAATTTAGCCTGTGCTAGGGTAAGCCCAGGATAAAACTGAGAAAAGACAACTAGACTAACAGTAATACACAAGTGCCTGAGCATAGATAATTTACCTCAGATGTGATCATCCCAAGCCATAAAATAAAGCTAGATAATCTAAATTAACATCTGTAATTACTAATTCCATGGATATTACCACCTTAGCCCGCTGGATGGCGGCTGATTTTAGTAATCAAGCACAAGCCTTTGAAAATCCCCCCTTTTTCGCCCATATTCGCGTGTGTATGCGCCCTTTACCTGTAGAATTATTATCAGGGGTGAGTTTGTTTGTTGAACAAGCCTATGATTATATGCTCAATGACCCCTACCGTGTGCGGGTGTTAAAATTGCTCAACGCCGGCGATCGCATCGAAATTGAAAACTACACCGTCAAATCAGAAGAAAATTTTTATGGCGCATCCCGTGACCTCCCACGCTTACAAACTTTAACTAAGGACTGCTTAGAAAAGCTACCAGGATGTAATATGATTGTAGAGTGGTCTGGTAACAGCTTCAAAGGCAAAGTAGAACCGGGTAAAGGTTGTATTGTCTTTCGTAAGGGACAAAAAACCTACTTAGATAGTGAATTTGAAATTGACGAAGAGAAATTTATCAGCCTTGACCGAGGACGGGATTTAGACACCAACGAACATATCTGGGGTTCCGTCGCTGGTCCGTTTTACTTTGTGCGTCGCCAAACTTTTGCCGATGAGGTAATATAGGTAACACAAGTATAGTTCAATTAAGATACTGTAGCAACTAACTCCAATGGTTGGAAATAAGGAACTCTTTCTACTGTAGTTTCCCACATCCCATTGGGGTAGAGTTTCAACAACCGAAATCCCGGGTATTTTGAGTCAATCCTCAAAGTAGGGCTTTGGGCGCGGAACTGTAGTCCCGTGGAAGGAGTACCCAGGTAGTGAACTTGGCCGCGTTGGCGTTGAAATTCCTGATGGATATGACCAAATAAGACTAACTTCACCTGGGGATGGCGATCAACAACGGCAAATAATTCTTGGGGATTTTGCAAACTGCTATGATCTAACCAGGGGGAATTGACTGCAAAGGGGGGGTGATGTAGCCCTACTAAAGTGGGATGATCTCCCAATATTGTTAACTCACGGTTAAGCCAATCGAGAGTTTTAGCCCCCAGATAACCATGCCTACAACCGGGAACACAAGAATCTAGTAAGATAAAATTCCACCCACCCCGCTCAAAAGACTTGCGCCGGGAAATCATCCCCATATTTAAGATATTATCCATGGCGATCGCACAGTCATTATTTCCCGGTAACCAATAAGCAGGTATTTGTAGTGGGTTGAGCAGATTTTGGAGATTATCATAGGACTGAAGATTACCATCCCCGGATAAATTTCCCGTCAGCAGCAGTAGATCAACCTCATTCCTGAGTGAGTGTAATTTATCTACAACAGCCTGGAAAGATTTTATGGTAGGCATTCCCAGCATTTTATGATTTTCCGAGCCAAACAGATGTATATCTGTGATTTGAGCAATTGATATGGGGGATACTTGATTCATTTTCACTGATTATCATATTGGCTAAATATTTGATTCTGTGTGGGCACTAACTTACAGGTATAATACCGAACTTCAATGTTGGCATAGAACTAAAAACCATCAATCAACATGGGATTTATCAAAATCCTGGAATTTTTATCCATCTTAAGAGTGAAATTGTATTTTTTTTTGTATTTTACGTCACGCATATTTGCCAGAAATTCATCAATTCCTCACACTTTTCCGATATATCTTTATGTCGTCTTCCTATCTCCTGGAGTGTTAAAATGTCATTAACCACTAAATTCCCTCAAGTCGGGAAAAATTTCCTCAGACGTATGGCGTAAATTTGTGGGATGTGTTATGGTAAGTAATTGTAAGCGCGGCGACATAGCCAAGTGGTAAGGCAGAGGTCTGCAAAACCTTTATCCCCCGGTTCAAATCCGGGTGTCGCCTTCAGAGGTATAGACATTTTAGTCTTACCTAAATATTTTAGGTATCACTGCGCCCTAAAATGGCACTTCTGGGATAACAAAAATTTCCCCAGTAGCAATATATTTTGTCATTCCAAGTTATCCTAATTCTTGTCAGAATATAAAGAAAGATTAAGATTAGGTGGTGTGCTGGAAAAGATGACTATATTCAGTTCAATTAATTGGGTGTTGGTAAGTACCTGTGTGCAGTTTGCTGGGTGGGGAGTGTGTTCACTGCTCCTAGCGGAAGTATTTAGAGATAGTTACCATTTTTTGTGTCACCAGGTGAAATGGTTAGCTAAATGGCACAATAAGCATCATCAAGTATATCGGCGGGATTTGTCTATAGTCTCCCTACAAGCTTACCAGGATTCCCAGCTGTATCATGATGTGGTTGAGTCCGGTTTACTGGTGGTGTTTTTAACAATTATCGCCTTAGTTGTTCAGCACATGGGGTTATGGGTAGGGGTAGCTTATGGCTGTACTTTCTTGTATGGTGCTTCTGTGCGATATTTATCTGGTAAAATCGATACAGACTACAATCACCTACCTGGACCTTTACAAATCATCCCTTCTGTGTGGTGGGTAAATCGTTCTTACCATTGGCGACATCATTTTGATGATGTCAATGCTTATTACAGTGGTGTATTTCCTCTAGTGGATAAAATATTGGGTACAGGACTATCCCTGAAAGGTAAAACCGTCGCTTTAACAGGAGCATCCGGCGCTCTGGGTCAAGCATTAGCAGCGGAACTACTCAAGCATCATGCTAAAGTGGTCGCCTTAACCACTAACCCGGAAAAATTAGCACCCCAGAGTAATTTAAAAGTGCTTTCCTGGGAGTTAGGTAATGAAGCTCAACTCCAGGATAGTTTGAAGAAAATTGATATTTTGATTATTAATCACGGTGTGAATGTCTACAATCATCGCACACCCGAGGCGATCGCCACTTCCTATGAAGTGAACACTTTTTCCGCAGTGCGACTGATAGATATATTTTTAACTACAATCACCGGACCCCAAGACAAAGCGACAAAGGAAATTTGGGTCAATACTTCTGAAGCTGAAGTTTCCCCCGCTTTCAGTCCCCTGTATGAACTGAGTAAACGCACATTGGGAAATATTGTCACCCTCAAGCGTTTAGATGGAAGTTGTGTAATTCGTAAGTTAATATTGGGTCCGTTCAAAAGTTCACTTAATCCCTATGGAGTCATGTCACCCCAGCAGGTGGCTCGTGGTATCTTGTTTTTAGCAAGGCGAGACTACCGGAATATTATTGTCACTATCAATCCTCTTACCTATTTGCTGTTTCCTCTCAAGGAAGCAACTACATGGTTGTACTACCGGGTTTTTAGTAAGATGACTAATAATTAGGCACATACTCATAGTGGGTCAATGTAGAGTCAGTGACCCCACTATTTTTGATACAGCACTTTTCAAGTAAATAAAGTAAATAAAGTAAATAGGAGTTACGCATTGACAGAATAACAAAATAGTGAATTGATAAATATAGGTCGTCTACTTGCTAGGTATCAGACAATTAGAAAAATCACGAAACCATCCACAGCGCAATGCAATCTAGACCTATACACCTTATTTTTACTGTCAGAGCCAAAGTTTGGGGGGTGCAGTAGGTTAGCAGAGATATTAGGAGACGTTTCACATGATAGTGTGAATCGCTTTTTATTGAGAGAGCGATATGAACCGAAAGATTTATTCAACATTATAGAAAAAGTTATTAACTTGGTAGGAGGAATACTAAGTGTAGATGATACAGTGATAGAAAAGATTTACAGCGACCCCAAAAATGCTGAATTAATCGGTTATTTTTGGTCAGGTAAAGCCCATAAAACAATTATTGGCTTAAATTTAATCACTCTATATTACAGTGATATTCATGGTAATTCAGTGCCAATAAATTACAGAATATATGATAAAAAGGAGGGAAAAACAAAAAACGATTATTTTAGAGAAATGGTAAGTGAAATAATAAGCTGGGGAGTCAAACCCAGAATTGTAACAGGTGATAGTTGGTATTCAGGAGTAGAAAATTTGAAATTCCTAAAAAACCAGAAATTGGGTTTTCTCTTCGGAATTGAAAAAAATAGAACTGTTTCAAATGAGCCACACAAGTATTGTCAAGTAAGCACTCTGGCTATTCCCGAAGAAGGATTAAGGACTCATCTGAAAGAATTTGGATTTATAAAGTTGTTGAGGAAAGACTTTAAAAAAGAAGACTCTAGACACTATATTTTGTATCTTCCAGATGAGGAAAGAATCGAGGATATAACTAGAAATGAATTTATGACAATTCATGATACTCATTGGGGAATTGAAACCTTTCATCGAGCCATAAAACAAGTATGTGGAATTTGTCGGTTCATGGTTAGGGATACTCATGCAATTAAGACTCACATCTTTTGTTCACTTCAAGCTTTTGTTAAGTTGGAGTTTATGCGCTCTGAAAAAATAATTAGCAATTGGTATGAAATACAACGGAATCTGTTTACTTTAGTTGTACGTGAGCATATTTTTGCTAATCTTAATAGCGATCGCATGATCTAGATATCATAGATCATATTTTTTGTCAATGCGTAAGTCCTAGTAAATAAAGTACACACCTGAATATTATAAATCTTGTGGGGTGGGCATCCTGCGGTGCCCTATTAAACTCCGGCGATCGCACAAACAGTAATTGAAGAGGTAAAAATGTCCCGAAATGTGCCATTTAAAATTCGCCATCAAAAGTTAATTATATTAGTGGTAGGTGCCACAGTGATCACATCGGGAATTGCTATTTATGGCCTATCCCAGTTTAATTCAAGTAGTGAAAATACCGTAGCCGTAGAAAATCAGCCAACTGCAACCAGAGTTACCGCCCTAGGAAGACTAGAACCAGAAACAGAAGTAATTAGCCTATCAGCACCACTACAATTAGATGGCGATCGCATAGGTGAGATTTTAGTACAGGAAGGAGAGCCAGTCAAATCTGGGCAAGTATTAGCAATTCTGGACTCAAGAACTCGTCTGCAAACTGCTGTAGTCCAAGCAGAAAAACAGCTGGGAGTAGCTGAAGCTAAACTAGCTCAAATTCAAGCAGGGGCTAAAACTGGAGAGATTCAGGCGCAACAAGCAACAATTGAACGTTTACAATCCCAGTTAGAAACAGACATCATCGCCCAGGAAGAAGCGATCGCCCGCATAGAAGCACAATGGCTAGGGGAAAGAATAGCACAAGAGGCGACAATTAACAAACTGCAAGTAGAACTGAATAACGCCCAAGGGGAATATGAACGTTATCAGCAACTATCTGCTGATGGAGTAATTTCTCATTCTTTATTTGACAATAAACGCTTAAGTTTAGACATCGCACAACAGCAACTAAAACAAGCGCAAGCAGTTCTCAATCGCATTAACTCCACAGCAAGCAGAGAATTAACCCAAGCGCAAGTTGCGCTCAAGCGCATCAACTCCACCGGGAATAAACAAATCACAGAAGCAAAAGCCAGACTCAACAGTATTAGTGAAATTCGCCCCGTAGATGTACAAGTAGCCAAAAGTGAAATTGAGAATGCAACCGCCGTACTCAAACAAATGAAAACCAACTTAGAATCTGCCTATATTAAAGCACCAATACAGGGACAAATCCTGAAAATTCACGCCCGCAAGGGCGAAAAAATTGGGGATGATGGAATTGCGCAATTAGCACAAACCCAGCAAATGATTGCTATAGCCCAAGTGTATCAAACCGATATTAGTAAAATTCAACTAGGACAATCAGCAGTAGTTACCAGTCAAGCATTTGATGGTGAATTGCGGGGGACAGTTTCCCAAATTGGTTTACAGGTAAATAGACAAAACGTATTTAGCAACCAACCAGGGGAAAACCTAGATAGTCGAGTCATTGAGGTAAGAATTCGCCTAGATCCCACAGACAGTCAAAAAGTAGCGGGATTAACTAACTTACAAGTGCAAACAGCCATTGAATTATAACACTCATATAAGACTCCTATTTGATTTTTGCACAAGACTCAGTACACACGGCAATTCTTCTTACCTGTTCCCTGTTCCCTGTTCCCTGTTCCCTACCTAGACAAATCAATTCAGAAACCAAACCGGATTTCTATATGTTTTTCAAATTTTTACATAAAACCCCCCTTGCATGGCGACAGTTAATGAAGGAAAAAACTCGTTTACTAGTCGCAGTGGCAGGTATTACATTTGCTGATATGCTGATGTTTATTCAGCTAGGGTTTGAAAGTGCGCTATTTGATGCAGCTACTAAACCCCATCGGAACCTACAAGCAGATTTAGTTTTAATTAATCCGCAATTTCAAACTTTATTTTCAGTCAAAAGCTTTTCCAGACAAAGACTATATCAAACATTGGGTTATGAGGGTGTAGA
Source organism: Anabaenopsis elenkinii CCIBt3563 (assembly GCF_015245355.1). Lineage (GTDB taxonomy): Bacteria > Cyanobacteriota > Cyanobacteriia > Cyanobacteriales > Nostocaceae > Anabaenopsis > Anabaenopsis elenkinii. Next base: position 2,409,327 of record NZ_CP063311.1, read on the forward strand.
ATCGGTAAATTCTGTTTATATTGGCACTGCACAATGGCGCAATCCCCAAACACGTCTTGATCGTGCTATTTTAGTTTGGGGTATCGACCCTGTAGCACCGGCGTTTAAGTTTCCCCAAGTACAACAAAATCAGGATCATCTCAAATCATTGTATCAAGTGTTGTTTGATCAAGATGGTCGTCCAGAATATGGCCCAGTGGGTGAGATTTTCGCGAAAACAGGTAACTTTGACACAGAACTGAATAATAAAGCCATCACTGTTCGCGGGTTATTTAATAATGGTGCTTCCTTTGCTGCGGATGGGAATGTTATTACTAGTGATTCTACCTTTTTGCAACTCTTCCCCGAACGTGCAAGAGACAAGGTAGAAGTAGGATTGATTACACTCAAGCCTAGTGTAAATATTGAGGAAATGCGATCGCAACTAGCCGCAGGCTTACCCAATGATATTAAAGTATTAACCATAGAAGATTTCGCCCAAATAGAACAGAATTACTGGTCTGAAAGTACTGGGATTGGTTTCATTTTTGGTTTAGGTGTGGTCGTGGGCTTTATTGTCGGTATAGTCATTGTCTACCAGATTCTTTACTCTGATGTCTCCGAACACTTACCAGAATACGCTACCCTTAAAGCCATTGGATATACCGATGGCTATCTGTTGGGGGTTTTGCTACAAGAGGCGTTATTTTTAGCTATTTTAGGTTATATCCCCGCTTTTTTCCTGTCATTTGGATTATATCAGTTAACCTACGCCGCCACCATGCTACCCATAACTATGAAGGTAGAACGAGCCATGACTGTATTTATTCTTACAGTTACTATGTGTAGTATTTCCGGTGCGATCGCCATGGGTAAACTACGTAAAGCTGACCCCGCTGATGTTTTCTAATTCCCCAGCAGTTGTGAGTTTATTGATTCAAGTCCCTCTGTTGAGTAGTATTCTAAAAACATAATTTTAATTACCTTAGGGGGATGTATCCTATGACAATTTGGGTAAACGAGCAAATTGATCCTTCGGGTATGATTCACGCTTGTATTGCTTGTTGTGATGAATCCCAAGCTAAACACTGTCATCAATCCTTTGAAGAAAATTTGACTGATAGCCAAAAATTAGCCGGTTGGGTAGCACAATTGCGAATCGTTAACTCTTGGGATGAAGTCCCAGTTAATGCTCTCAAACTTAATTAGACCCCAGTCTTTTATAAAGGTCATACCCTTGAGGTTTTGACCTTTATTATAGTTCCTGGGGGAATTTTCCCTAATATACAGCGCATTTGATCTGAGTGGGTACGGCAGGGCAGGCAGGATGCCCACCCCACAAGATTTATGATATTAAAGTGTGTACTTTATTTACTTGAAAAGTGCTGTAAGTATTAAATGTATGATGATTTATACGTATAACCTAATAAACCATAAACATCAGACTGAAAAAATCAGCACTCATACACAACAAATTTTAAGAAACATCAATAATTCTGCAAATTTCATGAGTTTTATTAACTTTTAAGAGTTATCATCATAGCAATAGTTGAATATAAAACTTGCGAAACCCGAATTAATATAGTGAACTATTCCCCAGTTTACACTATGGCTAACGCCACGCTATCGCTATCGGAGCAAACCTGTCCTATTAATTTAGTTGGCGAAACAGGACAAGCGGTGCAGATTTCTATTCATCCCCCTAGTCAGTATATCTGTGCCAACTGCGAACGGATATTACCAGACTGGAAAAGTCAACCTGATTTATGGGTTGTAATTGTTTTGCAACAATCACGTTATCAACTAGTAAGAAGAACCACAGCAACAGAATTAGAAAAAGAACGCTTACGAGAAAAGTTTATGCGCTTTGGTTGTGATTTAGCATTTAAACTGCAAGATCACGGCTATTTAACAGACCTAATTGATCCCTGTACCGGTTACCCTTTACTGTCTCATCCGGGAGAAATTCCCCACAACGACACAGCAGTAGTACAAGCCTTGCTCAACTATCCAGTGCTCAAAAATAAATGTCGTGTACTGATTCATCCCCTATGGGGTGCAGCAGTTTATCCGAGTATTTTAATATCAGTTGCACCACCAAAAGTCATCGCCACCTTTACCAAAGAAATTGCACCCTTACACGGTTGGAATTGAATTTAATAGACACACTTTACTTGGATATTAGGATTAAATATTTCTCCCTCGTTCCCGTGGTTGAGCATTAATAGGGATGAGAATTTGGTTGAGCCTACGTAATTGGTCAGATGTTCCCATGCAAATGAGTGTATCTCCAGATAATAAAATAGTATCCCCAGTCGGACCGCCAATCAAACTACCATTAGCCCGGCGAATGGCAATCACTAAAGCTCCAGAGTCCGATCGCAATCTTGTTTGTTTCAAACTTTGACCCACAAGGGGACACACCAGGGGGTCTACGAGAAACTGTTCCATATAAAACTTGCGGTCTGTACCAGAAATAAAATCATCAACAAAATCTAACACCTGGGGTCTTAAGGCTGCTGCAGCCATCCGCTTACCACCGGTAATGTAAGGTGAAACCACGATATCTGCCCCACCACGCTGTATTTTTTTTGCAGATTCCTCCGTACTAGCCCGGGCGATCGCTCTAATTTTCGGATTCAATGTTTTTGCGGTTAACACAGTATATAAATTTTCCGCATCAGAAGGTAAAGCCGCCACAATGCAAACTGATCGGTCTACCCTTACCTTCAAGAGGGTGTCATCTAGAGTCACATCACCCTGATATACTATATACCCTTCTGCCTGTGCCTGTTCTACAGATTCTAAATCCGAATCAACTACGACAAAGGTGACATTTTCCGCCTGAAATTCCTTAGCAATTTGACGCCCGGTGCGACTAAATCCACAGATGATATAATGTTGTGTCAGAGTTTCCATTAACCTTCTCTGTTGCCGTAGTCTCATGCCTTCTTGAAAGTAGCCCTGAATCACGGCTTCTGTGAATCTATTGATCATGTAACCAATAGTGACTACACCCAACAAAATTAAGGCGATTGTAAATAATCGTCCTTGTCTACTCAAGGGATTAGTCTCCCCAAAACCCACAGTAGTTAAGGTAATCACGGTCATATAAGCCGCTTCTTCCCATGACCACCCCTCCATGAACTTGTACCATAAAGTACCGGTCAGGAAAACACCCCCCAGGGAAATAGTCCCCAGAGTCAGTTCTTGTTGCAGTCTTCGGTATTTTTTCTCAAGTGTGGAATACAAAGTTATTTTACCGTTACCATGGTTTGGCAGAGTGTTGAACCCCTCACCTAAAAAAAGTATCAGATTTAATAAATAAAATGTTATTTTTAATAATTTCTAGCAAACTAGTAAGTGACTATTAAAATTAAAGAGATATCAGGAGGCGTGGCCGTGAGTAGAGAAACTCTCATTGAGCAAGCTACTATCCCCCCAACATCAAATTCTATGTCATCCAGCCCTTTTGATGCTGATAGCTTCAATGAAGCTGTCATGTCAACCTATGCTCGGTTTCCCCTAGCTTTAGATCGGGGTGCTGGCTGTCGGGTTTGGGATACCCAGGGACGTGAATATCTGGACTTTGTAGCCGGAATAGCCACTTGCACCCTGGGACACGCCCACCCGGCTATGGTAGAGGCGGTAACGCGCCAAATCCAAAAGCTACACCACGTTTCTAATTTGTACTATATTCCCGAACAAGGGGAATTAGCCCAATGGATAGTTGAACATTCCTGTGCTGACCGGGTATTTTTCTGCAATTCCGGGGCTGAAGCTAACGAAGCAGCGATTAAACTAGCGCGCAAATATGCTCATACAGTTCTAGATATTGACAAGCCGATTATTCTCACAGCTAATGCTAGTTTCCATGGTCGGACTTTGGCCACCATCACCGCTACAGGACAACCAAAGTATCAAAAATACTTTGATCCTTTAGTCCCCGGGTTTGAATATGTTCCCTATAACGATGTTAGTGCATTTGAGGCCGCAATTAGTGAGTTAGACGAAGGTGATTATCGTGTCGCCGCAATTCTCATTGAACCCCTGCAAGGAGAAGGTGGTGTCCGCCCCGGAGATATCGCTTATTTCCAAAAGCTGCGGCGACTTTGTGATGAAACTGGTATTTTGTTGATCTTTGACGAAGTACAAGTTGGTATGGGACGCACTGGTAAGCTATGGGGTTATGAATATCTGGGTGTGGAACCAGATATCTTTACCAGTGCGAAAGGTTTGGGTGGCGGTATCCCCATTGGGGCGATGATGAGTAAGAAGTTCTGCGATGTTTTTCAACCAGGAGAACACGCTAGTACTTTTGGCGGTAACCCCTTTGTTTGTGGTGTGGCCTTGGCTGTTTGTCAGACTTTGGAAAAAGAGAATATTTTGCCAAATGTGGAAGCAAGAGGTACTCAGTTACGTGATGGATTAAACGCCATCGCCGCTAAATATCCCCATGTGATTTCTCAAGTCCGCGGTTGGGGTTTAATCAATGGTATGGAGTTACAAGCAGATATTCAGCTGACCGCCGCTGATATTGTCCAGAAGGCTCTAGAGCAGAGTTTGTTGTTAGTCCCCGCAGGTCCCAAGGTTGTCCGGTTCGTACCCCCGTTGATTGTCACTGAGGCGGAAGTCAATTTGGCTTTACAAACTGTTGAACAAGCGATCGCTTCTTTGACAAGTTAGTTGTGTCTGATCAGCGAGGATGGGTTATCCTGTTTCTCGCTGTTGCGTCCAGGAAACAGGGAAAATGTAAATATATGTTAAGTTTCTACCGGATGTTGCCCATAATATGGTATTGCTTCTAACCAGTGCGGTTGTTGACCTTGTTGCCAATCTAAATAGGCTAATTCCAAAATACTCCCTACAGTTATAGCCAAGTTAGATGTAGCTTTAATTAGTTTATATTCACCCTGCCAGTTAGCTAAGGTGTTGTGCCATGCTTCCGGTGTGAATACAGCATCGGCTAATAAAGTTCTCAGCCGGGAATGCTCAGGGAATGGTTCATATATCCCACCAAAGACTTTTCCCCTTTGGGCTGGCATTTCTACGGCTATAACCCCCGGTGTTTGGGGCTTTTGAGGTTTTTTAGCCCAAGCTAATGCCGCTAGGGTAGAAATCGTAAATACAGGGATATTTAATTGTTGTCCTAAGGTGCGGGCAATGACAAGACCTATCCTGGTTCCGGTAAAACCACCAGGACCCTTAGCTACGGCAATAAATCCTAACTCTTCCCAAGTGTGGGGCTTAATAAATTCTACTAAGTATTGATGGATGTAACTAGATAAATCACGCCCCAAATCCCAAGTATGAGTACGACTTTCACTATTAAAATCACTGATAGCCAGACCCAGTGAGGGGGTGGTTGTGTGTAGTGATAATGCGTAGGTTTTGGCTCCAAGGTCTTCTAGTTGTTGAATCACGATTAATTACAATGTTATACTTCAGATTCACTTACCTATATTAGATAGAAATCAGACTCCCCTGGGAGTTGGGTACATCAAATGATAAGAATCGATACAGGAGTCAACATAGGCTCAAGTTTGACGGCTACCCTAGTAACTTTGTAGTAGCCGCTGTTAATGGTGATCTCTTGGCTCAGGTTGGTACTAGTTCTCCAGGACGCAATTTTGACCACTTACCCACTTCCTGCTTAAAGCTCAAACAACCCACCACGTCCCACTCCATTTCAATGACATCTTGGCTGGTACGAATATTGACGTTGATGGAAGGTTCACTCGGATCAAAGGTGGGATTTTCAGTTAGGTGTGGCTGTTGGTGCTGTGTTTCTACTGCGTGGTAGGTTTGACAGCGGTCTACATAGTGGCAGTTCACACAAATACACATAATCGAACTGACTCCAAAAACCTATTTTACTATTAATGTTAATGTAACTTAAGCCCAATTTGTATTCACTAGTTGTTGGGTTGGTTTTTATGACAATCCACAGTTTGAGCAATCTCACCCTGGTTACCGAAAATTGGCCTTTTAACTGGCAACTACTACCACCATCTGCTTATATGGTAGGTGGTGCAGTGCGTGATGCCCTGTTGAGTAGAACTCGTGAATATTTAGATCTGGATTTTATTGTTCCATCTCAGGCGGTGGAGCTAGCTCGGACGATCGCCAGTCATTATCAAGCCGGTTTTGTACTACTCGACCCGGAAAGACAAATTGCGCGGGTCGTCTTTCCCCACGCCACAGCGGATTTTGCCCAACAGGAAGGAGATAGTTTAGAGGCAGATTTGCATAGAAGAGATTTTACCATTAATGCGATCGCCTATCATCTCCACACCCAAACTATCTTCGACCCCTTACACGGTTATGATGATTTACAACGGGGTATATTACGCATGGTCTCACCAGCTAACCTCAAAGATGACCCTCTGCGATTAATGCGGGCATATCGTCAAGCTGCCCAACTTGCTTTTACCATTGAACCGACTACTCAGGCAACTATTACCACCTTAGCACCACAGATCATAGAAGTCGCCCCGGAACGAGTACGGGGAGAAATTAGTTATTTATTAGCAAATCCTCAAGGGACATCTTGGCTACTTAAGGCCGCGTCAAATCATTTACTTGCGCCTTTCTTTCCCCATGCTACCCCCGAAAGTTGGCAAAAATTAGCAACAGTAGACACACTTGCTGGTGTGATTACTCAACATTGGCCGCAATTGGGTGTCAAATTACAGCAGCATATCCGGGATACCGTCAAAACTACTTGTTTGGGTATTGCTAAACTGGCTTGTTTAGTTCACCCTAACCCAGAAGTTGCTAAAACCCAACTCCAAGCACTGACTTACAGCCGTGCAGAAATTCAGGCTGTGACCACCGCCCTCAAACTCCTTCCCCTACTCAAATCCCCTCATATGTCCGTGCGAGAACAGTATTTCTTCTTCCAAGAGGCGGGAAATGTATTTGCGGCTACAATAATATTAGCCTTAATAGATGATAATTTGGTATCGGTGACTTCAGGGCACAAGTCGCTGCGCGCCTATGCACCATTAATCAGCCGGTATCTGAACCCTGATGATCTGGTTGCCCATCCCACTAAATTAGTGAGTGGCGATAAGTTAATCATATCACTAAATATTCCCCCTTCCCCCAAATTAGGCAAATTATTGACAGAAATTGCCATTGCACAAGCTGAGGGAAAAGTTTCTACCCCAGAAGATGCGATCGCTTTTGCTCGGCAGTTATTATAAAATTTAGGGTAAAAATATATACTTGTAATTAGTCTGGCTACACTCAGACCCTAGGTACACACAACCAGAAGTATTATTCTACGGAATTTCAGAATATTTTTGCTGATCACGCCTAAATCAATCATTAATTAAAATCATAAATTGTCTTTGGGAAACTGAAGCTATGATAAAAGTTGCAAACATGGTCAAAGACCATCATCAACAAAATTAGCAGTTAAGAAAAAAACCATATTATACTAGAAATTCTAGATTATACAGCACCATTAATCCCCTCCCAGGAATTAAATCCTGTTCTTTTTCATGCTCAAGATTATCATGGTGAAAATATCAATTCCTTCTCTACATCACAAAGAAAATTAGACCTTAATAACGAGAATATAGCTAATTTTGATAATCATAAACCAGCATTGATCACCGCCAAGGAATTAAGTCCGATTCTCCCTTCCCCCTCACACCATAACTTACTCCAACCAGGTAATCATTTTCAGTCAATTTTACGAATAAATAACTCACCCACCCATATCATCCGATCTTTGCTCACTAATTTACATCAACAGGATGAGACCACCTCACATACCACATCCGAGTTAGAGATTTTAACTCTGGGTATATCTGTCAATAATCGTCTGGTAGTAGAGAGTACCTTAGTTCGCGGTTATGAAGATGGTTTTGATGCAGTAGACTTAGAGAATTGGCAAATACCTTACCAAATATTTTTACAAGCTCTAGGTATTCAAACCTCTGAACTAGCAGATGGTCAATTAGAACTGCGCTCCCCTAATTTTATCCTGCGAATCAACCCCAAAGAACTCACTCTAGACCCAGACTTGGGAAGAGTCTTGAAAATTAAAGATATAGAAGAATTATTTGATGTCCTAGTCGAATTTGACATTAAAAGCTACAGATTGCTTATTCAAGCTCCCTGGTTAAGTCAAACAGATCCTCAAGTAACTAGAGAAAAACCAGATGATATAATACTATTAGATGGGTTACCAAAAGTCACAGGTCCCCTATTTAGCTTTAGTCATCTTTTACAAGAGATACGGTTTAATAGCTCTCATAACAATAACATTCAAAGTTCAGCTAGTTTTCAAGCCATTGGTACAGCTTTCAAGGGAGGATGGAGGTTAGGAGTTCAACAAGGAAATATATTAGAAAACCCAAAATTCCAAATTAACTCCTTTGGGTGGGTAAATTCAGAGCCACACCAAGACTATATTGTCGGACAACAACAAACATTTTTGCCTAGGACATTCTCTCAGCAATACTGGGGAGTGTCATTAGTTCACCGCCATGGTTACACTTTGTCACCTACCCAAAGCACTAATGTAGAGCAACGTAACCAAGCCGCAGACGTTAAACGTACCATTGAGGGAAAAGCCGAACCTGGAACCTTGGTCATTCTGCGTCCCCAACATGACACTAAAAATATCCTAGGTGAAATATTAGTAGATGAAATTGGTATTTATCGCTTTCCTAATGTTAGTAGTGGGGTGTTTGTCGTTGAAAAACATCCAGGAGGAAGATTAACAGCAAAACCCCAAATTAAAGTAATTAACTTAGCTTTTACACAGGGACAATTAACTTCAGGAACAAGCTCCTCTGTATTTTCTGCTGGTTGGTTATACCAACCGCCCTCCCCCCAAAGTTCTCAAATTATCGGCAATTTTTCTAATTTTCAAGCTGGAGTCAAAAAAAAGTGGGGAGTTTCCGAAAGTTTAACATTAGGAATAGGTGCATTTTATCATCGCCATCTTCATGCTATTGGTGAGCTATTTTTTCATCCCCAAAATGTTCCTTTGAGTATGTATGTTATGGCTGATACTCAAGACCAAATCAAAGGAAGTGCCAATATTTACAGTCGCATTAACTATCGATTATTTCACAACACACAATTAACATTTAATGGGGATTTATACGCACAAAGATTAGATTTAAATCATCTATTAAATCTCAGTCAAAATACAACCATGCGCTTGTTTGCCAACATTCAAAATCAAGCCAATCCTAGCACAAACAGCCAACTATTTGGCACTGGTAGTTTACAAATCAATTTCCGGCAAAATGATTATAATTTAAACATTCAAATATTATTAGACAGAAATCATAATTTGACTTTTAATAATACATTCAATCTACGAAAAGCATATAGAAACTTTATTTTTGCCTTTCGGACTAATTTATCTGGGATAGATGCTGAAGTTAACTATAACTTACCCAGTGCTCCTAATATTGTGAATAACCAAATTGCCTTGAGATATCAAGGTTATCAAAAAAACTATGATATTTTGATCAATCCCATTCCTCGATTTCAAAGAAATTTTTTAGAATTATCTTGGCAATATGCTGATAAAAATGGATTACAGTGGCGAGTAGGAGCAGGTATGAGTAACAATGGCTCAGGAATAAATGCTACATTTACTATACCAATTCTTTCAGGATTAAACTTGTCCGCAAGATACCAATCAATCTCACAATTCTCTCATACCTCTTCCTTCCAAATTCAAATTAATAGTAGCTTTAACCTCCAACAAGGCTTTAGAAGTATCAATCCCAGATTGGCTAAACAAGGGTTATTTATTCAACCCTTCATTGATAATAACCGTAATCACAAACTAGACCAAGGTGATGAAATAATTACTGACAAGCTAGAGCAACTATTATTCATTAATAATAAAAGTATTAGTCAATATCAATGGGAGTGGGAAAATGATGGTCTTCGTGTCTTCTTACCACCCGGTAACTATCGCCTAGATTTAAATACCGCCGCTTTTCCTGCGCAAGCGCAACCATTGGTTCCTTCCTATGCGATCGAAATTTATCCTGGTAGTTTTACCATTCTTGCTATTCCATTTACTCCTATATAAAACCTAGACAAAACTAGACTTTACTTTCTACTTCAATGGGAGCATGGGAGCAGTTATCCCTCAGAGGATGTTTTAAAAGTTATGATTAGTGTATCGAATATTATTTGACCCCACCCTAACCCTCCCCTTGTAAGGGGAGGGGACTGGATTTGATTGTTTTTTGTGTGTTACCCATTCCCTATTCCCTGTTCCCTAAGATAAAAATTACCTGTTGAAAAGTTATCAAACAACCTCTTAGAGGAAGATGTTAGTAATAAATCCTTTAAATTGGCTCCAAAATACTAATATTCTCCTAGTTTATCGACTTGCAATTATTTGTTAGACTAGCTATAAATCTAGGGTTATCTATAAGCTAAGATATATTTATATTCGTTATTATCGCGTCGGTAAGGTAGGGGAAAGAGTTAATTAACCACAGATAAACATAGATATAGCATTTCCCAAGCTCGTGAGGTACACAGTTTTTTAGTTTGAGGGAATAGGGAACACACCAAAGGCTTTAAACATAGATAAACACAGATTGTGAAGTAGCTATGAGAAGTAAAAGTTTGTTTAACTTAAATAAATTTTAAATTTACCATCAGTACCGTTAAATTCAGGGAATTTAACATAATGCACAACCAACAAAATTACCAGGTGAGCAGTGATGCTGTAATTGCAATAAATAAAAATTTATTCATAAATGAGAACCAGAATCAAGTGAATAATTTATTCCACTGTTCCCTTGACTTGTTATGTGTGACCAAATTAGATTGGCATTTTGATCAAATCAACTCGGCTTTTAGTGAAACACTGGGTTACTCATTGGCTGAACTGCGGAATTACTCTTGGTTTGATTTGATTCATCCAGATGACCAAGCTGCAAATTTAGGAAAAATCAATCAACTGCAAACAGGTACAGTTAGTATATATTTAGAAAATCGCTACCGTTGTCAAGATGGCTCTTACAAGTGGTTGGGGTGGACAATAACTCAAGTGAAACCGGGAGAACTATATGCAGTTGGACGGGATATTAGTGGTTTTAAGCCAGAAATTAATCCGCAGGTTGCACAGTACCCAGGGGAACTACTGTCACGCAACACCATTCTAGCTCAACCTGAAATAGTCTATCAAACCCTGATGCAGCATATTCCCAACTCTGCTGTTTACGTGTTTGACCAAAATTTACGCTACTTAGTGTGTGAAGGTAATGAATTAGGACTAATGGGACTCGAACCCCATTCCATTATTGGTAAGACTCTTGGGGAAGTATTTCCCGGGGAAACCCGCAAAATCCTGGAACCTGTGTATCATTCCGCCTTGTCAGGTGAAAATACAGTTCAAGAAATTACCTATCAAAATCAAGTTTACGAAACTCATGCTGTTCCTATTCGCAACCAGGAAGGAAAAACTTTTGCAGGGATGGTATTACACCAAAATGTGACTAGTTGCAAGGAAAACGAAATTATCCTATCCCTACAAAACGAGATTTTAAAATTGATTGCGACAGGTGTATCTTTCCATGAGGTTCTGACGACTTTAACCAACTCTATCGAGTCGAGGTTAAATAACGTTTTTTGCTCCGTGATGTTACTGAATGAATCGCAAACAAAATTACACTTTGCTGTTTCTTCTAGCCTACCGCAGGAATATATTCAGGCATTAGCAGATGGTGTACCCGTCGGTTCACAAGTAGGTAGTTGTGGCACAGCTGCTTATACTAAACAAACAGTAATAGTTTCAGATATTGCTGAGGATGTCAAATGGGCAAAATATCGTGACCTAGCATTACTCCATAATCTCAAAGCTTGTTGGTCAGTACCGATTTTAGATAGCCAAGGCCATGTGTTAGGAACCTTTGCCCTGTATTATCCCACAGTATGCAGTCCGCAAAAAACAGAGCGGCAATTGATTGCAAGTGCATCTCACCTGGCTGCTGTAGCCATTGAACGACATCGCTCAGAACAGGCTTTACAACAGCGTGAAAATGAATTACGGTTAATCACTGAAGCTATTCCCCAACAGGTATGGACAGCATTACCTAATGGTGAATTGGATTACTCTAACCAAAGATGGCGCGATTTTACAGGTAAGACACTAGAACAGCTGCAAGCTCAGAGATGGGCGGAAATTGTGCATCCAGAAGATTTAGCAAGAGTAGAAAAACTGTGGAATCATGCTGTGCAAACCGGCGGCGAATACGAGAGCCAGGCTCGCTGGCTTGCTAGCAGTGGGGAATATCGCTGGATTTTACAGCAGGCTTTACCTCTACGTGACCAAGAAGGCAATATAGTTAAATGGTACGGTAGTAACACTGACATTACAGATTATATCGGCGCCAGGGAAGCCTTTAAAGAAAGCGAATTAAGTTTTAAGACCTTGGCAGACACTGTGCCACAAATTGTATGGACTTCCCGCCCAGATGGCTGGTTAGACTACTATAACCAACGCTGGTTTGAGTATACAGGCATGACCTGGGAGGAAAGTCAAGGTTGGGGCTGGCAACCTGTACTGCATCCCGAAGATGTGCAAATGTGCCTAGATACTTGGCGTGAATGTCTTCGTACAGGTAAAAAATATCAGGTAGAATACCGCTTGCGTCATGGTAGTGATGGGGAATATCGTTGGCACTTGGGGCTAGCTTTTCCCTTACGTAATCACAAAGGGGAAATTATCAAGTGGTTTGGTTCTTCTACTGATATTGATGATCAAAAACGGGTAGAAGCAGAACTGTGGAAGGCCTTGGAACAGCAACAAGCAGCCCGTACAGCTGCTGAAAAGGCTAACCGCATTAAAGATGAGTTTCTTGCTGTCCTTTCTCATGAATTGCGCACCCCACTTAATCCTATTCTCGGTTGGGTACAGCTATTGAAAACTCACAAGCTGGATGCAGTTAAGACTGCTCAAGCTATGGAAATTATTGAACGCAATACTAAGTTACAGGTGGAATTGATTGAAGATTTGCTGGATGTATCTCGCATTCTTCAAGGCAAACTGACTTTAAATGTTTGTCAAATCAATCTAGCCAAGACGATTTCGGCGGCTGTAGACAGCATTAGTTTAGCATCTGCTGCGAAAGAAATTACCATTGAGACGATGTTAGGGGAGAATGTGGGAGAAATCACCGGTGACTCGGCTCGCTTACAACAAATTGTCTGGAATCTTCTGTCTAATGCTGTGAAGTTTACTTCCCCGGGGGGGAAAGTGGAAGTACGCCTAGAGGAATCTAATTGTATGGCTCAAATCCAAGTCAGTGATACAGGGAAAGGTATTAGCCCTGATTTTTTGCCATCCATATTTGATTACTTTCGTCAAGAGGATAGTTCAACCACTCGCAAATATGGGGGTCTAGGCTTGGGTCTGGCCATTGTGAGACGGTTAGTAGAGTTACATGGGGGTACGGTGAAGGCTTCTAGTTTAGGTGAAGGGCACGGAGCCACTTTTACTGTCAGACTACCTTTGTCTAGATGCGCTGTCACTGATGGACAGGAATCATCCCACCCAGAGTTATTAACCCATAATATCCTGCACAGGGACGCTTTAGATTTAAATGGTATAAAAATCTTAGTTGTAGATGATAATCCTGATTCCCTTGATTTTATTGCCTTTGTGCTGAAAATGTATGGGGCAGAGGTAACTACGGTAGGATCAGCATGGGAAGCATTGCAAGTGCTCCTCAAGTCCCGGCCAGATGTTTTAGTCAGTGATATTGGTATGCCTTATATGAATGGGTATGAATTATTACGTAAAGTTAGAGGACTACCCCCAGAAATAGGTGGGACAATTCCCGCCATTGCTGTCACCGCATTCGCCGCCGAGTTTGACCAACAACAGGCTATTTCCGCCGGTTTTCAAATCCACATACCTAAACCAGTACCACCAGAGACTTTAGCAGCTGCAGTTATTCAGTTAGTGAAGAAGCATTCAACCACAGATGAACATGGTTAAACGGTCACACCTTCTAATTGCTGCTCCGTTAACTCATATAACTGACGCAATTTACCTATTTTATCTGCATCCGCTTGCCAAATACCCCGCCCATGAGCCTCAATCATGCGGCTTAAAATATTCCGAAAAGCTTCCGGATTGGCCTGGCGTAACTTCTCGGCCATTTCCGCATCTAAAGCATAGGTATCTGCGGCTTGGTCATATACCCAGTCATCGTGGAAACCTGTAGTACCACCCCAGCCAATTAAGGCTGTCATCCGTTGAGAAATTTCAAACGCACCCCCAGAACCTTGATTAGCCATGGCTTGCGCCCATTTGGGATTGACTAATTTACTGCGGTACTCCATTCTGAGTAAATCCTCTAGATTGCGGGGGGTGTTGTCCTTGGAGAAACTTTCCACAAAGCTGGTGGTAACCTTTTTACCCCTTTGCTTTTCTGCGGCTTTTTTTAAACCCCCAGTATTAGCGTAATATTCCTGAATATCGGTTAAACCATATTCTACAGAATCAATTTCTTGCACAATGCGATCGCTAGTTTTCAATAAAGTATTTAAAACCTCTGGTCTAGCCTGACCCTGATCTTGTCTACCATAACTAAAGACATTACGACCTTCCCAAGTATTACCCAACTCATCGCCAGATTCCCAATTACCATCCACAACTTGATCATTGACCAAAGAACCAAAATCACCAGGGGGATTAGAAAACAATCTTGCAGAACTATTCTCTACCCCTTGGGCTTGCAAAGCTAAAGCGTGCTTTCTAATAAAATTCTGCTCTTCGGGTTCATCAGCATCAGCCGCCCGTTGAAACAAATCATCTAATAATTCAATAATATTGACAAAACTATCCCGAAAAATCCCCGACATATTCGCCAAAATATCAATGCGGGGATGTCCCACCTCAGTCAAAGGCTTTAACTGATAACGGACAATACGCCCTGTTCCCTCCTTCACAGGTTCAGCTCCCACCAACTCCAAAAGAATCCCCAGGGACTCACCCTTAGTTTTAATCGCATCCAAACCCCATAACATCACCGCCACGGTTTCCGGATAAGTTTGATGTTCTGCTAAGTGCTGGGAAATAATTTTCTGAGCAATTTCCCGCCCCCGTCCAAAAGCAGCAGCAGAAGGCATTCTATAGGGGTCTAAAGCATGAATATTTCTGCCCGTAGGTAACACCCCCGCACCATCCCGCAGTAAATCACCCCCGGGCGCAGGTAAAATGTACTCCCCATTCAAACCCCGTAACAAATTCTTCAATTCATCTGAAGATTGCATCAACAAATCAGTAACTAACCTCTCCTGCTGTGTGTTTTCTGTGGTTCCCTGGGGTTGCTCTCCCAAATAAGCCTGCAAATACCCCGCCAACTCCTCCTCATTGGGGGCTTCCCCTAAAATATGCAGCCCAGAAGAAAACAGACGATTTTCCAAAACCTGGAGATATTCATATAACTTCAGCAAATAATCATCAAAGGCGTGAGCGCTAAACATCCTCACATTCTCAGGAGTAAAAGCAATTCCCAACCGTTGAGCATCAGTAAAGGGACAATCAGCATCTAAACCAGTATCCACAATCTGCTTACAAATAACCGGCTTCAAAGCATAATTTTTCTGGGGGTCTTCTCGATACTCGGAAATTAAATCCCGCAAAGATACCAACTCTTTATACAAACCAGCGCGACCATAGGGAGGGACATTGTGAGAAATTAACACCCCATAACCGCGACGCTTGGCCAAAATCGACTCAGAAGGATTATTGGCCGCATATATATATAAATTAGGTAAATCTCCCAATAGAATATCCGGCCAAGAGTAACTAGTATTACCTAGGGGTGATCCGGGTAACCATTCCACGGTTCCATGCATCCCAAAGTGAACCACAGCATCAGCTGCAAAATCATTTTGTAGCCATTTATAGAAAGCCGCATATTGGGGATGGGGAGTTAAATCCCGTTCAAACATTAACCGCATCGGGTCGCCTTGTATACCTAAAGGCGGCTGTACACCAATCCAAATATTACCTAACTTTACACCGCCAATATGTAATTCTTCCCCATAGGTTTTAATTCCTGTCCCGCTTAGAGACTTCCATTGTTTTTCGATGCGGGAAGTCAGCAGATACCCTAACCATCTTTCTAATTTACGGACATGAACAGTATTAGCAGATGTGGGAAAAGGCTGATTTTTTTGCCAGGTTTCCATTTCTTCATCTGTTGCTTTCACCTGACGAATTAATTCTTCTCCATCCTCGGGGATATGGCCAACATCATAACCTTGGTCTTTGAGGGCGTGGAGAAACTTAACTAAACTGCGGGGAACATTCAATAAAGCCGCAGTCCCCACAGCTCCATAACCGGGGGGAAATCCATATAAAATAATCGCTATTTTCCGTTGAGATGGTGACTTTTGGCGTAAAGCAACCCAACTTTTAATTCTACCAATTAAGCGTTGTACTCGTTCAGGAACTAGATAAATCTGTTCACCTACCAAACCACCAAGGGGAATAGTATCTATTGCCCCATCTAGCTCTGGTAAAGCATATAATACTACACCTTGCAGCCCGCCGATACCTTGACGTGTCCAGGAGTGAATATCTTGAATCAGCAGGGGTGCTGCTACTATGTAAGGTACATTTTTCGCGGCTAGGATGCGTTTAGCTATCTCCACCTGACGGCCTGCTTCCATGGAACCGGCCGGGCCGCCTACTAAAGGAAAGCCAATGGTAGAAACAATTGCATCTACTTGGAGAGCTTGGTCACTCAGTGAGGGTGTTTCTATATTACCTTGTTTTCGTTGCTGGGTTTCATAGTCGGTGGTCATCCAATCCCTTACCGCTACGTGTCCTTCTACTCCGTTGATAAAAATGGGTAAGGGAATTAACCCCCCTTGCTCAAAACTGCGAATCAGTTGGGGAATGTATGCTTGTTTAGTAATGACGTGTTTACGGTACAGCAGAATACCTACTATAGGTGTGGTGGTATGTTCCTCGCTTTTTGATGATGTCTGTCTTTGAAGATACCAGTTTAAATATTCCCGGGGGGATGTGAAAAATCCCTCATATTCAGGATGCAGTAACCCCATATCGGGGGTTTCCTGTGGTGGGGGAATTTCGCCGACCTTTAAATTTAAGTATTTTTCTGCTAATATCCAAAATAGGGCTGCAACGTTCTCAAAACCGCCTGCGTTCCAGTATCCATAGATAATTAACCAGTTACGTAAGTCTTGAACTTTCTGGACTGGGATGAATTTGAGCAGTTTAGGACCGATTTTTAAGAAGCTAATATACCCAGCAAGTTTGTCTTCTTCCCGTCCGTTGCTGAATTTGTCCAGAATGAATTTAACTGGTTTTGGCATTCCTTTGGGTTGGTCGCCAATGGCAAAGTTCCCCAGTTTGGTTAAACTCATTAGCTCTAAGGCTGACTCGAATACCAGACGGATGGGAATTTGCATAATGCGCGATCGCAGCCACAAAACCTGATCATAATCAAATAGTAGGCTACCGAAAAAGACATCGGCGCCATCTAGTGCTGCTTCTACAGCTGCTGGGTCAGTGGTAATATTGCGATCGCTAAACACCCGAATATCCAAATTAGGACACCGTGATTTAGCTAACTCCGCCGCATTCCTATACAAGTCAGCATTAAACGATTCAAATCCAGCAATCAAGACAATACGTTTCATGCCAAAACTACTAAAGACACCTTCACTGATGATCTTAAACGTAGTTTCGGTTTCATGACCCATTCCCCAAAATGAATTTGGTCATCTACCAATAGTACTAGAGTGATAGCGACCAAAAACAATTCGGCAATTTGGCATATGTTCTTAGTTGACATTTAGTATGATTAAATTCTCAAATATCTTTATGCGACAATACCGACTTGCAGAATCCCTCAGTTAACTACTGGGGGTATTTCTTATTATAACTTGCTACTGATGTAATCTCAGTATAAACTAGGCAATTTTCAATTAAGCAATAACTAATATTTGATTTTGATCACTTCAACTCAGAGGATGTTTGTCAAGTCATGATTAGTGTATCAACTATTGTGTAACCCCACCCTAACCTTCCCCTTGTAAGGGGAGGGGACTGGATTTTATTGTTTTTTGTGCGGTCGGTGAGCGAAGTCGATAGCGATAGCGTGGCGTTAGCCATACCGTGTTCCCCAATCCTTCCGGTGTTCCCTGTTCCGGTGTTCCCTAAGATAAAAATTACCTGTTGAAAACTTATCAAACAACCTCTCAGAGGATGTTTTAAAAGGTATGATTAGTGTACCAACTATTGTTTCACCCCACCCTAACCCTCCCCTTGTAAGGGGAGGGAACTGGATTTTATTGTTTTTTGTGCGTTCCCCATTCCCCATTCCCCATTCCCTATTCCCTATCCCCCATTCCCTGCTCCCTCCTCCCTATTCCCTGTTCCGGTGTTCCGGTGTTCCGGTGTTCCCTAATATAAAAATTACCTGTTTAACACTTTCCAAACATCCTCTCAGAGTTAGGAGTAAATCCTACCAGATGAATATACAAAGATTGCCTTAATGTGGAATTTTTCCATAGAGATGTACAATGAAAATAACTGCCAAAGGTTAAAGCTTACTTCTAGCATTACAGGAAGCTGGTTTCACCCAAGTTATGGTTTCCTGTTGTGAACCTACATAGCATTAAAAGTAAGTCATGAACAACAACCTGTAGGCACAGGAAAGATTGCGTAAAACCTGCTTGCACAAGAGTGGCTCATTTCTGAGTCCTTGACATTTGGGAATCTCTACAATTATGACAATTTGAGTTTATTTGCAACTAGTCACCCTCACCAAAAATCCACAGACTTTGATTTGAGGATTTCAACTGTTGCAAATGGTCGCTGTATTTACGCTCTCAAACAAGACTATTGACAAATTACCCAAAAGCGTTGACAGATTTAAAATCTAGAGGAGTCAATGAGTAGCACCAATTTTACCAAAGCAGAAAAGCCCCACAAACGACCACAGGAAGAACCTGATTTACCAAGAAAAAACTTGATAAAAAATACTGCGAAACATGAACATTCCCCAAAACCACAGCAATTATCTGATACTTCCTCCTTAAACGTTGAAAATCGTGGTCGAGTAGCTATTTTCATTGATGGCGTCAGTCTATTTCAGACAGCTTTACAATTGGGTCTTGAAATCGACTATCTCAAATTTCTGTGTTATTTAACTGGGGGGTCGCGATTATTGCGAGCTTTCTTTTATACTGCTATCGATACCTCAAGGCTAGGTGCTACACGTCCGCGCCCGAATGAAAAGCAACAAGGGTTTCTCTTTTGGATGCGTCGAAATGGTTATCGTGTGGTTACCAAAGAAGTACAATTGGCAGACCATACCAAAAAACATAACTTGAATGTAGAAATTGCTGTTGATATGATTACCTTATCCCCCTACTATGATACAGCAATCTTAGTCAGTGGAGACGGAGATTTAGCTTATGCTGTTAATGCAGTTACCGCCACAGGTTCTCGCGTTGAAGTTGTTAGTTTGCGAACAATAACTAGTGAGGATTTAATTGATGTTGCTGACGAATTTATAGACCTTGATAGGATGAAAGAATACATTCAAAAGGATTCCCATCTCGGTTATAATTATCGCATCGTTTCTAATTCCAAGTTGTAAATCTCCATGGCTCATTGAGCTAGTTTAACATTTATTACTGCCTACCTACTGGTGTCAGAAAGTAGAATGGCAAAATCGGGAATTACTCTGCGTATTTTTTTGATTACAACCTCTAGAATTCTGTGGATGGAGTTTACCCTTGTTGATTTATACATTATTTCTGTATAGTTATTGACTGGGGGTTACACCCCTGTGACAATTCCTTCTAGAATCAACTAATGTAAACACTGTTTAGTCAAGCTACTAACTGTAGTTGCTTGCTATAGATAATATTATCTCAATAAAAAATATTAGGGTACCTTTACTTATATCAGTATTTGGGAAATCCCATCATATAATAGCTGTATTCTCTGGAGTCTAACCAATCATAAGGAGTGTGAAAAATGAATCAGATACAACTAACACTACTGTTAAGCTATTTACTGATGAGCTGCTATTTCTTTACCAATTGGCTAAAATTTTCTCTGCGTCATCCGACTTCTGCTCCTGAGGAGAAATTTTTATCTTTTGTAATATTTCTGGTAACAACGATTTTATGGCCTGGAGTTATCATCATGAACTTATGGCAAATCTTCAATAAACGCAAACTGGAACTGAGTAATGTCATTCCTGTGATTTTCGCTATTTTTGCTTTTAGTATTTCATACTATTTAACTTATTTGTATGAACGGGGTTTCTGTTATCATAATTTATTCTGCTCATTCCCTTCTTAATTTTGAGTAGTATAAACATACACCCCTGCATACTCTATGGAAATTTATACTCAAGTCACCATTTCAAATTCCAACTGATGACTCCTGAAAAAATCATGAGTAAAATGATCGACTACATTAGTATCAGCCAGTTCTAAATTATAAAAATCTACCACTTCATGGTCAAAATAGGGTCCTGCGTGCCAAGTACCCTGGTTTAATTTGATAAAGCAATTTCCCGGTATACGGAAGGCGGACATCTGGGCTAATACTGGCTCATTTAAATGATTGTGAGGGGGACAAACTGCCATTAACCAGTCTTTTCCTCCTAAAGAACCTAAACATTGAGTACATTGCAAATGACGGGTAATTTTATCAAACTTACGCCCCCGGTTTTCTAACCTCATAATATAAAATCGTGGCGTTCCATTTTCTAAGTTTAATTGAGCATCCTCCCCATCAAAATTCTTCCCGTCTTTACTGGGGAAAATCACCTGACCATAAGGGCGAAAATTCTCTGATGTGATCCACTGGGCGGGTAATTGTTTTAATGTTTTCGATTGGTTCAACATCTGCTGATATTTAGGATATTATCTTTTTGTGTTAACTTATGTCGGCATCTGATCTGAGGCGAATTTATGCCAATCTATGTCTATTGGGGTGAGGATGATTTTGCCATGGAAAAAGCAGTGGCGACATTGCGCGATCGCATCCTTGATCCTTTGTGGATAAGTTTTAACTCTACAATTCTATCATCAGATCAACCCGATGCCGCAATTACCGCCTTAAACCAAGTGATGACACCAGCCTTTGGCGGTGGTGGGCGTTTTGTCTGGCTAGTCAATAGCACAGTCTGTCAACAATGTCCAGATAACATTTTAGCAGAACTAACGCGAACCTTATCAGTCATTCCCGAAAACTCCTGGTTATTACTCACCAGTCGCAACAAACCAGATGAGCGCCTTAAATCCACCAAACTACTGAAAAAATCCGCTCAGGAATTTCGAGAATTTCCCCTCATCCCACCTTGGAAAACGGAACTGCTGGTACAGTCCGTAAATCAAGTAGCTGAAACTGTAGGAGTCAAACTAACTTCCCGTGGTGCGGAACTTTTAGCAGAGGCTGTAGGTAATGATACACGCCTACTGTATAATGAAATGGAGAAACTGCGACTTTATACCAAAAATAGCAGTAAGCCTTTAGACATAAATACCATTACGCAATTAGTCAGAAATACTACTCAGAATAGTTTACAATTGGCAGCAGCAATGAAGATGGGAGATACACCCAAAGCTTTGAGTATTTTGGCTGATCTTATCAGTGCAGCCGAACCGGGACTACGGATAGTTGCAACGCTCATAGGCCAATTTCGCACCTGGTTGTTGGTAAAGATAGCAATGGAAAGCGGGGAACGCAACCCCCAAGCGATCGCCCAAGTAGCCGAAATTAACAACCCTAAACGTATTTACTTCCTACAGCAAGAAGTCAAATCACTGTCTCTAGAGCAACTTATCTCCTGCTTACCACTACTACTACAATTGGAAGTAAGTATCAAGCAAGGATCCCCTGAAGTACCTGCACTACAGACAAAAGTTATAGAAATTTGTCAAGTATGCCAAGGTCAACGTTAAAGATCAAAAAGATGAAAATTTTATTCCCAGGCAGTTCTCTGGAACTTCTGACTCGTAAAATAATTCAAAGGTATTAACCATATCTATTACACTTGTGTGTCATAGACTGTATGAAAACAACCCCTCATTTATTTGGTCACACTAGTCTGCAACATATGCTGTCCCGGATTCTATGTTTAGGTGTTCTGAGTACTGCTAGTTTACTTACTAGCAGTCTGAGCTATAGTTACCGAGCTTATGGTCAAACACAGCCTGTAAGCAATTCCGTTAATAATGCTGAGATTACCAACTACGCCCAAGCTGTTTTGGCAATGGAGACACCCCGACAACGGGCCTTTGATGAAATTAAAAGACTGATTGGGAGTGGAGAAATACCGAGAATTATTTGTAATGATCCCCAGAGTATGCAAGAGTTACCACGCCAGGCTCAAAATATTGCGGTAAATTACTGTAATCATTCTCAGAAAATAGTCGAAAATAATGGACTGACTATTGATCAATTCAACAAAATCACTATGGAGCTACAAAGTAACAATGAGTTAAAACGGGAAATTCATAATACATTGATTCGCCTACAAAACCCTGCAAAATCTCCATAGCTAAAAACCGCACTCAAAGGGGCGGTTACCACAACTAGGACATAAATTAATAAATTTTAATATTACGTTACAATCAATGCAGATAGCAGACGTATTCAAAGGTGTACGGCATGAATGGTACAATTCGCGTTGGCAATCTCTTCGGGATTCCTTTCTATATCCATCCGTCATGGTTTCTCGTGCTGGGCCTAGTAGCTTGGAGTTACAGTAATGGACTAGCTACACAATTTCCTTGGTTACCTGGGGGATTTGCTTTTTTACTGGGACTGATAACAGCGTTGTTATTGTTTACCTCAGTCGTCGCCCATGAATTAGGACATAGTTTTGTCGCCATTAACCAGGGGATTGATGTCAAATCTATTACTTTGTTTATTTTCGGCGGTCTAGCTAGCTTAGAAAAAGAGTCCCAAACCCCAGGGGAAGCATTTTGGGTGGCGATCGCAGGTCCTCTAGTCAGCTTGTTCCTGTATGGTACATTTACAGTAATTAATGTAACCACCACCGCCACAGGAGCAACAGCAGCCATCCTCGGTGTTCTGGCTTCGGTTAACTTAGCCTTAGCATTATTTAACCTGATTCCCGGCTTACCCCTAGATGGTGGTAATATCCTCAAAGCAGCCGTGTGGAAGATTACAGGAAATCCTTATAAAGGTGTATCTTTTGCCAGTGGAGTCGGACAAGTATTTGGCTGGGTAGCGATCGCCTCTGGTGTCATTCCACTACTATTGTTTGGTAGCTTCGCCAACTTCTGGAACCTATTAATTGGTTTCTTCTTGCTGCAAAATGCCGGTAGAGCGGCGCAATTTGCCAGGGTACAGGAAAAATGCACAGGTTTAACAGCAGCAGATGTTGTTACCGGTGATAGCCCCATTGTATATGCTCATACTACCCTGCGAGAGTTTGCCGATCAAAGAATTTTCCACAATCAAGACTGGAGAAAATTCTTAGTTACCGATGAACAGGGAAAATTAGTAGGGGTAATTAACCTGGATGATTTGCGAGGTATTCCCACAACCCAATGGACACAAACCCCCATCAGCGCCGTTATGAAGTCTATTGAGGAGTTGACCACAGTCAAATCAGATCAACCCCTGTTAGAAGTAGTACAGCTACTCGAACAGCGCAAATTATCCACCCTGTCTGTGATTTCTGAGAATGGGGTACTTGTGGGAATTTTAGAAAAAACCGCGATTATTCGGCTACTGCAAGGTAAAACCCAACCTAACCCTGCATAGCGTGAGAACAATTGAATACCC
This sequence comes from Anabaenopsis elenkinii CCIBt3563, assembly GCF_015245355.1. Lineage (GTDB taxonomy): Bacteria > Cyanobacteriota > Cyanobacteriia > Cyanobacteriales > Nostocaceae > Anabaenopsis > Anabaenopsis elenkinii. The sequence goes on from NZ_CP063311.1 coordinate 2,433,136, forward strand.
GCCTAACTCCCTCAGAATTTCTGGGGGTATTAATGTATGGTTTTATAAATTTCTTACAACCAGAGGTAACAGATGTTTGAGGAACAGCCACAAAACTTACAGCCACAAAACTTACAGCAAAGGGTGAAACAACTAGCCACTGAAGCCATAGAGAACTCAAATCCTACCGCCTGGTTTGATGTTTTATATAGTCAGTCCCAGGGTGATGTTACCCAAATCCCCTGGGCGAAGTTAACCGCTCACCCCCTTTTACAAGATTGGTTGACGACTAATAACCCTCAAGGTCAGGGAAAATCAGCCCTAGTGATTGGGTGTGGTTTAGGAGATGATGCACAAGCGCTAGCAACCAGGGGATTTCAAGTAACCGCCTTTGATATTTCCCCCACGGCCATTAACTGGTGTCAGCAACGATTTCCTAACTCCTGTGTGAAATATGTCGTTGTAGATTTGTTAGGCCTTCCCTCACACTGGGAGCAAGCCTTTGACTTAGTGGTAGAAATTAGGAATATCCAAGCTCTACCCTTAAATATCCGCTCAACTGTGATTACATCGGTTGCTTCTGTAGTTGCACCAGCAGGTACTTTACTATTGATTAATCGGTTTCGGGAAACTGAGGTAGAACCTGATGGACCGCCTTGGCCTTTGTCTAGTTCCGAACTAGCCCAGTTTACACAATTGGGGTTACAAGAAATCAGCCGTGTGACGTTTTATGAGGCTGAACGGGCTGATATTCCACAACTACGGATAGAATATCAAAAATCTGCCCCAGTGTAGGAATGCTACAAAATGTTACTGAAAGTTCACATCAGCAGGATTTTAGGGATTTTTGAGCCACAATGGAGGTAGGAAACCAGCAAATGGAGGTGTAAGATGACTCACAATCTCACATTATCTGACCCTACCACTTACCTGATCGTTAAACTCAGTATCCTAATTTTGGTACTGCTGGTGTTTTTGGTAATTTCCGCTGCTCCAGCGGTTTAGTTACTCTTGAACCAATTCTACGCCGAACACTTGGGCAAAACACCGGGCTATATGAACACGTACCTCTTGAGGGGTAATACCGGGAATCCACTCGGCTAAACTACCTACAGGATGATCAGCAATACCACAGGGGATAATATGCTCAAAGCCTGACAGATCAGGACAAACATTGAGGGCGAACCCATGCATAGTAATCCAGCGACTAACTTTGATCCCAATGGCGGCTACTTTTCGCCCTTGGAGCCAAACACCAGTCAAACCGGGAAGGCGATCGCCTGACAAGCCATACAGGGCTAGTACCTGAATTAATACTTCTTCTAATTGCCTTAAATACCAATGCAGGTCTTGGCGATAATGTCGCAGATTTAAAATCGGATAACCTACTACCTGACCAGGACAATGATAGGTCACCTCGCCGCCGCGTTCAACGGTCTGGACATCAAATTTAGTATTTTCTCGGTCAAACTTGAGAAATTCCGGGTTACTTCCTTGTCCCAAAGTGTAGACAGGGGGATGCTCCAACAATATTAACACATCTTGGAGACTAGGGTGATGAATGCGCTCAGTCAATAGCGATCGCTGCCATGATAGAGCATCTAGATATGGCATCAGTCCTACATTAAATAACAAACAACTTCTGTGATCTGTTTCCATACTACGGACTATGCCAAAAATCAACTACCTTATTGACCAAATATATTGCAACTGACAAGAGTTGAAGCAACAAATGTCAAGCTATGCAAAGGATTTTAAAGGAACATCAACTAAATGTGCATTACAGAATACAAAGTGCTACCTTAGACATATAACCTCAACGGTGTTAGGAGGAATTCTCTGCATCAAGCATCAAGCCCAACAGGATCACAACGAATGCACTGGCTGATCAATCTCACAAATAGTTTGCATCTCAAACCAGATCGCAGATCCGATAGAGAGCACAGGCATAAGCAGTACATTAAAATTGTTCAAAATTTGTTTTGGCGGTAGTGCCAATCTTACCGCGGCATCCATTCATACAAAACAAATTCACATCAAAAAATATATCAGTGGGAGAGTTTACATGAAGCTTGTCATCCACGGCAAAAATATTGAAATCACCGATGCAATTCGGGAATATGTACATCAAAAAATTGAAAAAGCCGTCAGTCACTTTCAACACATCACTAATGAAGTGGATGTACATCTAAGCGTCGCCCGCAATCCCCGAATTACTACCAAGCAAGCAGCGGAAGTGACTATTTACGCCAATGGTAACGTCATCCGCGCGGAGGAAAGCAGCGAAAACTTATACGCCAGCATCGACTTGGTAGCAGATAAAATTGCCCGTCAACTGCGAAAATATAAAGAAAGACGTCAAGATCAAAAAACTCACGCCCAACCCACAAATCAAGCCTTAGTTCCCGAACCGGTAGCCGCAGATTTAATCGGCGATCGCACCCCCGAATTACCCGATGAGGTAGTCCGGACAAAATATTTTCCCATGCCACCCATGACCCTTGCAGAAGCCACAGAACAGCTGCAACTAGTGGGACACGACTTTTATATGTTCCGCAACTCGGAAAGTGGGGAAATTAATGTAGTTTACGAACGTAACCACGGCGGTTATGGTGTAATTCAACCCCGCAAGACCAATGGTCATACCAACGGTAAAAATGGTCATTCAGCCCATGTTAATCATGGCGTAGGGGACAAATCCCACTCCTATAATCATAAGTAAGACTAGCCCCTATCTCCCCTGAGTATCGAGATGTACTGAAAGCAAACAGTAAATCTACTTACCTCCCCTAAACAAGGGGAGGGTTAGGGTGGGGTTAAACCCTAGCTAGGCTAGGGAGAGGGGCGGGGGGTGAGGTTATTTCACAGCTAAGTCTTGCAAAGTTTTCAGCGCTTCCTCTACGTGAGCCTGAAAATTAAACATAGTATCCAAAACAAAGCGCACAACCCCCTCTTGATCAATTACATAGGTCACACGACCAGGAACAAAACCAAAAGCCATAGTAGCGCCGTATTCCTTACGCACCTTGTTATCTTTATCACTCAAGAGAGTAAAAGGTAAATTGTATTTTGCCGCGAATTTCTGGTGAGATTCGGGAGAATCTCCACTCACCCCAATTACTTCCGCACCCGCAGTTTTAAACACCTCGTATTGATCGCGAAATCCACAGGATTCCGCCGTACATCCGGGTGTATCATCCTTGGGATAAAAGTATAAAACAACAGCTTTTTTCCCACGGAAATCGTTGAGGCTGACCATGGAGCCGTTCTGATCCCTGAGGGTAAAATTAGGAGCAGTATCACCAACTTTAACTGACATATTATTTCTTACCGTTTTTCTTAAGAGTCCATCTCAGCTAATTCTAACCAGCGTTCTGTAGCTATATCAATGGACTGCTTGAGGTTTTCTACCTGTTCATAGAGTTTTTGGACTTGGGTGTAATTCCCCCCAGACACACTGATTAAGGCTTTCTCCGCTTCCGCTTTCTCTGATTCTAAATTAGCAATTTTAACTTCTAACTCCTCAAATTCCCGCTTTTCCCAATTTGACAATCGGCGACGCTTTTTATTTTCCGTCACTGTAGATGAACTGGTAACTGTGGGTGTTGTTGCTGGTTTTTCAGTCACATTGGCTGCTTGCTGTTGCTTTTCTAGATCCTCTTGTGCTTTTTTATAATCTAGATAAACTGAGTAATTACCGGGATATTGTCTGAGATTACCACCCTCCTCTAAGACAAAAATACTATCTACAGTCCGATCTAAAAAGTAGCGATCGTGAGAAACTGCAATTACACACCCAGCAAAATCTTCTAAATAATCTTCTAGCACCGCCAATGTTTGCACATCTAAATCATTGGTTGGTTCATCTAAAATCAACACATTCGGCGCACCAATAAGAATTCGCAGCAAAAATAAACGGCGTTTTTCACCCCCAGATAATTTATAAATTGGTGCGTACTGCTGGTTTCCAGGAAACAGGAATCGCTCCAACATTTGCGCCGCCGAAATCTGGGTACCGTCGGCGATTTTGACAAATTCCCCCTCTTCTTTGATGTAGTCAATCACCCGCTGATTTTCATCTACCGCTGTGAGTAACTCTTCAGAATGCTGGTCAAAATAGCCAATGTGAACTGTAGCGCCAATTTCCACACTACCGGAATCTGGTTGAATCCTCCCGGTAATTATATCCATTAAAGTAGATTTACCAGTACCATTAGGGCCAATAATCCCGATCCTGTCTTCTGGACTAAATTCATAGGTGAAATTATTAATCAGGGTGCGACCATCATAGCCCTTAGATATATTATTTAATTCAATCACCTTTTTACCAAGGCGGCGGCTAACTGTGGAAATCTCCACTTTACCTTGAAGCTGTTTAAATTCAGTTTCCCGCATCGCTTCAATGCGTTGGATTCTGGCTTTTTGTTTAGTGCTTCTGGCTTTTGGACCGCGTTTTAACCATTCTAATTCTCGACGTAATACACCTTGATGTTTACGTTGGCTACTCATGGCGGACTCTTGGGCTAAAGCTTTCTTTTCCAGGTAATATGAATAATTACCTGCATAGGTGTAAACATCACCTCTGTCTATTTCAATAATCCGGTTTGTGACCTGATCTAGGAAATAGCGATCGTGAGTGATCAACAACAGCGTACCACGAAAGCGATTTAAATAACTTTGCAGCCATTCCACAGACAGTGCATCTAAATGGTTAGTGGGTTCATCCATCAGTAAAACGTCTGGTTCCGATAGTAAAGCTGTAGCTAAAGCAATGCGCTTGCGATATCCTCCTGATAAAGTCCCAACCACCGCGTTAAAGTCAGAAATTCCTAACTTAGTTAAAATGATTTTGGCCTTGGTTTCCAGATCCCAAGCGCCGGTAGTTTCCATCCGTTGCATTACACTAGACAAGCGGGACATCAGCTGACTATCTTCTGGATGATGAACAATTTGCTCAGATAGTTCCTCATACTCACGAACTAAAGCCAGGTGTTGGCCGCTATCGGCAAAAATTTGCTCTAAAACTGTGTAGTTCTCGTTTACATCTGGTTGTTGGGGTAAGTAAATTACCTTTGCACCAGCACTAAAAGTAATCTGTCCACTATCAATTGATTCTAATCCGGCAATCATTTTTAACAAAGTTGATTTACCAGAGCCATTAGTACCAATTAAGCCCACTTTATCAGTAGCATCTAAACTAAAACTGGCATCTTTTAAAATTTCCTTGATGCCAAAATCTTTTTTAACTGATTGTAATGTAATTATACTCATAAAAATTAATCATTATAATTAAATTATTTTGCTATTATAATTATAATAATCATAATATCATCATAATATCATCATAATATCATCATAAATATTGTGGGGTAGGGATTCCTGCTTACCCTGTGCCTACCTACTCCCATCAAATTCTCTGTATCCAGGACTAAAGTCCTCACTACAAACCTGATCTAAGCAAACAAATCCAGGGGCAAATGTCCATACAGTTCGTTAATTCCCCCCTCATGGTAGGATTGACAAGAAATTAACACCCCCCGATGATGTCCCGCATAGGAATCTAGATAACATAAACCATTTTTGCCATTTAATTTGATATAAACAGGCCCTTCTGGTGTTGGTAAATTACTGGGGGCTTCATAGCCAAAAGCATAGGAATAAGTTGTCATCGCCAGTATCCCATCCTCAGCTGTATCAGCACAGATTCCCAAGATTTGGTAGTCGGAAATACTAGTTACTAAAATTAAAGCCCGACGCACTAAAGCTGCTTCTGAAGGTTTGAGGATAGGTGCTATATCTAAGCAGTTGAATTTATTCAGAATTTTTTTGGCTTCTGAAACCGTGAGATTTTGGTGGTTGGGAGTTGACATAACTTAGTTTCTTATGTTCTGGTTGAATTTTACTAGTGGTGTGTGTGAGGTGGGTATAGCCCACCCCGCTATAATTAACGTGAAATACTCCTAGACTGTACTCTTGGAGTACAGTCTAAGCTTCCAAGAAAATCCGGTGATCTGCTTGCAGCAGCGCTGGCGTTATCGCTTAGGAGACTCTTGGCTTGAAGAAGGGAATACCCTACCGCTCTATTTCTGATATTTATCCATGGATTATGGTCACGATCTAGACTGGATTATGATTTTTCGGAAACATTTCCCAGATTGAAAATAAAGGGTACACCGCCTTTGGCTTCACCACCCATAACGAGAACTTTCGGCATTTGAGCGCCGCCAGTTCTCCAAGCTTCAATTGCTTCTTTTTGCAGAACTAACTCTCCCCCTTGGGCTTTGAGGGTTTCTGCTAAAAGTCTTTGAGCCTCCGCTTTACCTTTAGCGCGATTAACATCTGCTTGCGCTTCTTGTTCCGCTTCTCGTGCTACATAAACGGCTCTTTGAGCCCGTTGTTCAGCTATTTGTTTTTCCTCTACCGCCCTGGCAAACTCCGGTGAGAAATTCAAGTCAACTACACTAGTGTCTAAAACTATTATCCCATATTTAGCCAAGCGATCGCCCAAGGCTAGATCAAAATCTTCTTTTAATTCACTTCTTTTGGTAATTGCTTCTTCTACCGTTCTTCTGGCGGCCGCGATTTTAAACGCTTCCTGTGTTTGCGGCGCAATGATTTTGGAAACAATATTTGCTAAAGTTCCTTGTCTTCTTCTCACCTCCACTACCTGCGCCGGATCAAGGCGAAAGTTAATCGCAAATCTTGCAGATAAATTTTGCAAATCCTTGGTAGAACTTTCCGCAGGGACTTCAAACTTTTGTACTGTCAAATCATACACATCTACTACTGATATCAGTGGTGGTTTAATGTGAATACCTTCTAGTAGCGCCCCATCTCTAGCTTTACCTAAGATGCTGATGACTCCTGCTTGTCCTGGACTGAGAATCACAAAGGAATTTACGCCGACAAGCACAACCAGTGCTAATACAATACCCAAAACTGTAGTTTGCCAATTTCCTAATTGCTGACTTTTCAAGGTTTGATCTCCTTTTGCATCTTTAGGTAACTTATGTACTATGGTGACACGTGCAACTTTTAAGCTAATCAAAGCGATTAAACTAGATTAACTACGGCATCCGTCAATTCTGACTCCTCAGAAAGCACGATAGAATCATGCGTCACGGTGAAGGCAGTTGCTTGCAAAGCACGTAATAAAATATTACGTGCGCCATTCACATCACGATAGACCTGAATTCCGCAATGTGGGCATTTAAAAATTTTGTTTCCACCTAATTTATGGTGAATATGACCGCAGTTACCACATGTTTTTGATGTATATGATTCGTTGCAAAGAACGACTATTACACCTTTTCTTTGTGCAGCTTGTTTAAGATGTTGCTCAAATTTGTAATGGGAAAGAGTCAGCATTTGCCGTACAGACTTACTGTTGATTTTGCGTTTCTTCCCGCTACGTTTTTTCATCACCATTTGACTAGAATCAAAGGTTGGTAAGTAAATTACTTTGTATGCATTAACAAGCAAGTTAACAGCTTTATTATGCAAATCTTTAATTAAATTCTGAATTCTTTCTCTTACACGATTAGCAGCAATACGCATCTTTCTACGTTTACGGCATCTTGTTTTGGTAGAACGGCTGATGAGATTATCAAGGTGCTGACACAATCTTTTTCAGCCTCTGGGTATCTCGTGCGCAAGTGTTCAAGTTGTCGTTGCAAATAGTCTTGCTGGGAATGAGTCGATACTCGTCCATAGCAAATAGTTTTAATTGTCCTGGGTATTCCCCCGATTTTTTCGACTTGTTCGAGAATGAACCGCCTTTGACCTCCTGGTGTACGGATTGCTTTAAGCTTGCCTTCGTCTTCCCATCTCCTTTGGTGATCTGTATTTAGGCATCATTATAGGCATCAACTTGGCTGAATCCATACCTAATCATACATTAATTGCCATGGCAGTTGATCTGCTAGTTCAGCAGCAGAATTTTACCATTGGTTAGTTTGCTGTTCAAGATGTCTTTGGACAATTATTATTTGAATTTTAGAATCATTTTTAGGATATTGCCACCAGTTGCTCACAACCGTCAACCGTCAACCGTGGTCGGTGAGCGAAGTCGATAGCGATAGCGTGGCGTTAGCCATACCGTCAACCGTCAACCGTCAACAGTCAACATCTGAATGTTTGGCTGTGGTGGTGAGGTTTTTGCAGTTTTGGTGACAACCTGGTGTATGATAGGTTTCACGTACTAGGCGCACCAGGAGCAGAGAGTTTATGATGTTTGGTAGTGGTGGCGCGGTTTCCCATAATAGCAAGTGGCGTGTTGAGTTGGATAGGTTTGTTAGGGATAATCACCGCGATTTGGCGGCTGTTTTTTGGGGGTTGTGGTTACAAAATGGTAATCAGCAGGGTATCCTGGGTATTGATTTACAGCCTAGTCCCCATTTTGTTTATTGTCCTCAAGGGGCGATTGAAGTTTTAAATGAGAAGGTGGAAAATCGTCTCCAGGAAATTTTGGGAATTATTGACCATCATGATCCTGAGGTGGAAGTGTTGATGATTGCAATTGGTAAGGGTGAACTGAAGTTGATTCAGTTTGCGCCTGAACCTCCCCCCCCGGTTTGTTTTGCACAGGTGGGTAAGGATGTGAATGAGTTATTAGATTTGTTGGAAGGAAAGTTAAATGAGGTGGAGTTTTTATTAAGCTGAGTTAGCAGTGAGGTTTTATTGCTCTCCCTCTATGAGGATGTTTGGAAAGTATTAAACAGGTAATTTTTATATTAGGGAACAGGGAGCACCGGAGCAGGGAACAGGGAGCACCGGAGCACCGGAGCAGGGAATGGGGGACACACAAAAAACAATAAAATCCAGTCCCCTCCCCTGACAAGGACAAGACTTGGTGGACAAGGTGGACAAGGTGACAAGGGAGAAAAACAGTACAAAGTCTGTATTTTTAGTAAGAAAAATAGCCCCTTAAAAGACCATTGTCCGTATAAAATCTTCCTTGTCCACTTTCCTTCCTTGTCTTCCTAGTCTTGCCTTCACAGATCATATTAAAAACCTACCCTTGCAAGGAGAGGGTGGGGTGAAACAATAGTTGATACACTAATCATGACTTATCAAACATCCTCTCAGGGGCTTTCACGCTCCCGCCAAGTTCTGGTAACCTAGCTTGTAAATCAAGTTCATATGTAATGGCTCGCACACCCACCCTACAATTTAACCGAGGTACTTTAATTTTACATCCACCACCACGGGGTAAAGGGTGGATGGATTACGCCACATGGGATGATAGAGTCGAAAAGTTTCGGATTCCCGCGATTAATTATCGCCCTGTGGTGGAAGCACTCCAAGGGGAGGGGGTATATTTTATTGATGAAGCTAAGGAATTTTACCCGGTGGATTTAATCCCCAGTTTAGAAATGGAGCCTTACCCCCACCAAATTGAAGCCTTAACCGCTTGGAAATTGGGGGGTAGACAGGGGGTTGTAGTTCTCCCCACGGCGGCGGGAAAGACTTATTTAGCACAAATGGCGATGCAATCCACACCCCGCACCACCCTAATTGTAGTGCCGACTCTGGATTTAATGCATCAGTGGTATGCTCATTTAGTGGCGGCGTTTCCTGATGCTGAGGTGGGTTTGTTGGGGGGTGGTTCGGGCGATCGCACGGCGATTTTAGTGGCGACCTATGATAGTGCGGCAATTCATGCGGAAAGTTTAGGCAATAAATATGCTTTAATAATTTTTGATGAATGTCATCACTTACCCACAGACTTTGGGCGGGTAATAGCTGAGTATTCTATTGCTCCTTATCGGTTAGGACTCTCAGCTACACCGGAACGTACCGATGGGAAACACGCTGATTTAAATATACTCATTGGCCCAGAAGTCTATCGCAAACGCGCTGAGGATTTAGCGGGGGGTGCTTTAGCTCACCATGAAATTGTACATATTAAAGTGACCTTATCCCAGCAGGAGCGAGAACGATACAACCAGTTAATTCAAACCCGTAACGACTTTTTACGCCAGTCTAAAATTTCCCTGGGGAGTATTCAAGGTTGGCAAATGTTTGTGAAAATGAGTGGGCGATCGCCTGCAGGTCGTAGAGCCATGTTAGCACACCGGGAGGCGAAAAATATTGCTTTAGGTACTGATGGCAAGTTGCGAATTTTAGCCGACCTATTAGCCCAACACTTCCCGGAGCGGATTTTAATCTTTACAGCGGATAATACCACAGTATATAGAATTTCCCAACAGTTATTAATTCCCGCCATTACCCATCAAACTCCCGTCAAAGAGCGCCACGAAATTCTCACCAAGTTTCGAGAGGGTGAGTATAATACCTTGGTAGCTTCCCATGTCTTAAATGAGGGGGTTGATGTTCCCGCTGCTTCCGTAGCCATTATTTTATCCGGTACTGGTTCCACCAGGGAGTATATACAGCGTTTGGGTAGGGTGTTAAGAAAGGGGAATGTAGCTAATAAACAGGCGATTTTATATGAAGTAGTAGCCGAAGATACCAGCGAAGAGGGAACCTCCGCCAGACGCAGGGGAGTGGAGAACTACAACCAAAGCAGGGAAAAACACCCGGAAAACAAGGGTAATTTACGGGTAATTTATGGCGGTGGTCAAAGTAGAGTCCCCAAAGCAGCAGAACAGTTAGACATTAAATATTCAACAGAGCAGGGAAATGTTACCGACGGATTTACTGAGTCATCGCCAGAACGGAGAGGAAATCATTCCCAAGAGATTGAAGATTGATCGCCATAGTTTGGAGTTAGCGCAGGAGTTAATTAAGTGTTTTGAGGAAGCGCGGGGTAAGTCTGTAGGGTTCCTAGAAAGTCAACTGTTAGACCTAGAGGGAGACGGGACAGATTACCGAGTCAAGCGGGGGTTAGGTTATATTCTCAAAAGCAGTTTCTGTACCTTTGAGGTAGTCAGTCCCCTAGAACCACCCATGTTAAGAGAGCGGGTATTTAGTTTAGCCTCCCAGTCAGTTTGTAGTAGAGAATCAACCCAAATTATTTTAACCAGAATTGCCGATGAACTGAGTCAGCAACTGCAAAGAGAAGTTTTATGGGAGCAAGTCCGAGATGGGTTATATGCTGATTTGAATGAAAATAAGATTTTAACGAATTTTGATGCACCCACAGCCGTAGAATTATTAAATAGATATAACTTGTCTCAAGTCCAGGGAATCTTTTATAAAGCCAGTCAGTTAACTTTAAATGCTCATCGCAATGTACCGGGGCAATATAAACTATTATTTCGTTATTTAAAATTGTTTCAACTGATGGCGTATATTGAGGGGGATGCAGACCACGGATTTACAATTACCGTTGACGGTCCGACCAGTTTATTTAGACCGAGTACAAGATATGGACTGGCGATCGCCAAATTAATTCCCGCCTTACTTCATGTGACTAAATGGAGTCTTTGCGCCACCTTACAGACCAGGGATATTAACACCCAAGAATGGAAAACCCGACGTTTTACCCTGAACTCTGAATGTGGGTTAGTCTCCCACTATTCCCCCGGTAAACCTTACGATAGTATGATCGAGTCATCCTTTGCCGAGAAATGGGATGTACTCAAAACCGATTGGGTATTAGAACGAGAAGTAGATTTAATTCCCATACCCGGTAGCGTCATGATTCCCGACTTTCGCCTAGTCCATCCTGATGGACGTGACTACTTACTAGAAATAGTTGGTTATTGGCGACCAGAATATTTACAAAAGAAATTTTATCAAGTGCGGCGTTCTGGATGTGAGAACTTAATTTTAGCCATTTCCGAAAGATTGAACCTAGAAAAAGCTGGAGTCAAATTAGATAACGTTCCGGCCAAAATAGTCTGGTTCAAAGATAAACTTTTACCCAAAGCCGTATTAACACTCATAGAGGATGTTTGATAAGTCATGATTAGTGTATCAACTATTGTTTCACCCCACCCTCTCCTTGCAAGGGTAGGTTTTTAATATGATCTGTGAAGGCAAGACTAGGAAGACAAGGAAGGAAAGTGGACAAGGAAGATTTTATACGGACAATGGTCTTTTAAGGGGCTATTTTTCTTACTAAAAATACAGACTTTGTACTGTTTTTCTCCCTTGTCACCTTGTCCACCTTGTCCACCAAGTCTTGTCCTTGTCAGGGGAGGGGACTGGATTTTATTGTTTTTTGTGTGTCCCCCATTCCCTGCTCCGGTGCTCCGGTGCTCCCTGTTCCCTGTTCCCTGTTCCCTNTAGCCAGGGAATGGAATTCCCTGTCTGAAAGCTGAAGTCGGTTAAAAACCGACTGGTTTTGGGGTGGGGTGGAGGTTGTTATAAAAGTGGCTTAATTACCTTTGTCAGCGATCGCCCCACGATTACCGCTATGCTACTGATGGGAGTAAAATTCGCCCACAACTTAGGTGGGAACCCCAAGAAACTTTTGCCACAGGTATCGGCAAAACCCTTGGGATGGGAAGTATCAAAGACAGCCATTGGTAATCAAGCAATGAAAGGGATTATTTTAGCAGGAGGGTCTGGTACTCGCCTCCACCCCGTCACCTTGGGGACATCCAAACAACTTCTACCGGTCTACGACAAACCCCTGGTTTACTATCCCCTATCGGTGCTGATGCTGGCTGATATTCGGGACATCCTGGTAATTACCACACCTCAAGACCAACAAAGCTTCCAGCGCCTCCTGGGAACTGGGGAGCAGTGGGGGTTAAATCTCACCTATGCTGTGCAAACCCGACCGGAAGGATTACCCCAAGCCTTCTTAATTGGTGAGTCCTTTATTGGTGAAGATACTGTTTGTTTAGTCCTGGGAGACAACATTTTTTATGGTCAGAGCTTCACGCCTCAGTTACAGCGTGCGGTTACTGCTACACAGACTCACGGCGGGGCGACAGTGTTTGGTTATGCTGTTAAAGACCCCCAACGCTTTGGAATAGTGGAATTTGACCACCAGGGACAGGTGTTATCTATTACCGAAAAGCCCCAGCAGCCCCGGTCTAACTATGCTGTCACTGGGCTATACTTCTATGACCATCACGTTATTGACATTGCCAAGCAGATTCAACCCTCCCCCCGGGGTGAGCTAGAAATTACCGATATCCATCAAGCCTATTTGCAAACAGGTAATTTACGGGTGGAGTTACTCGGTCGCGGCTTTGCTTGGCTGGATGCGGGTACCCATGAGAGCTTATTAGAGGCTTCCCAGTTTGTGCAAACCATCGAAAATCGTCAGGGATTAAAAATTGCCTGTCCCGAAGAAATTGCCTACCAAAAGGGGTGGATTACCCCAGAGCAACTAGGAGCGATCGCAGATAAATACGCCAAAAATAGTTATGGTGAATATTTGTGGAAGTTATTAGGACAAGTTCCTTGAATCTTCTTCCTAGTCGGTTTTCAACCGACTTAAGCTTTTAGACAGGGAATTTATTCCCTGGCTCCCGTGTGGATAACTATAAATTATGTCTCCCGTGTGGATAACTATAAATTATGGCTCCCGTGTGGATAACTATAAATCATGGCTCCCGTGTAGATATTAAAAACTCTTAACAGCCTCGACAATCATTTCTATCTGTGAACTTGTTAACTCTGGAAACATGGGTAAGCGTAATAAACAATCAGACAGAAGGTTAGTATGATCCATCTTCCCGTTCACCCGTCCATAATGCTTACCACCAGGAGAGCTATGTAAAGGTACATAGTGAAACACCGCATTAATACCTTGTGATTTCAAGTAGCTAATTAGCTGGGTACGGGTTTGTAAATCCTCTAGCAGGATATAGTACATATGTCCATTGTGCTGACACTCAGGGGGAATGATAGGACGGCGTAATTTACCAGCTTTTTCTAAAGGTTCTAGCAGTTGATGATAATCATCCCATACTTTGAGGCGGTTGGTAATAATTTGTTGTGCTTCTTCAAGTTGTGCATAGAGGAAAGCAGCAATTAATTCTCCTGGTAAGTAACTAGAGCCTTTCTCTATCCAGGTATACTTATCTACCTGTCCCCGGAAAAATTGACTGCGGTTAGTGCCTTTTTCCCGAATGATTTCCGCTGATTCTGTAAATTGGGTATTGTTGATAATTAAAGCACCGCCTTCACCGGCGATAATATTTTTAGTTTCATGGAAACTAAAGCAAGCCAAGTCACCAAAACTACCAAGGGGTTTTCCTTTATAGGATGACATCAGTCCCTGGGCTGCATCTTCAATTAACAATAGTTGATGTTTGCTGGCAATGTGTTGCAAGGTATCCATTTCACAACCGACCCCAGCATAATGGACGGGGACAATGGCGCGGGTGCGGTGTGTAATAGCTGTTTCTACTAGGGTTTCATCTAAATTGAGGGTGTCGGGGCGGATATCTACAAATACGGGAATAGCTCCCCTGAGAACAAAGGCGTTGGCGGTGGAAACGAAGGTATAACTGGGCATAATTACCTCGTCTCCCGGTTCCAAGTCGGCTAAAATAGCAGACATTTCTAGGGCTGCGGTGCAGGAGTGAGTCAGGAGGGCTTTATGGGAGTGGGTATGGTTTTCTAGCCATTGATGGCATTTTTTGGTATAATTACCATCCCCGGCCAGTTGTCCTGCGTGGTGAGCTTGGCTGATATACCATAGCTCTTTACCGGTCATGTAGGGTTTGTTAAAAGGTATTTTATTCATGGGTTATTGTTTGTAGGCAATTACTAATAAAGAGCCGCCCCAGGGAAAGGAAAAACCTAGTTTAATCAACCACCGTTCTACATCTAAAATTTTCTCTAAGAGGTAATTTAAGGTACCACTAATTTTTAACTCACTAGTGGGGTCATAATTCGTTGATGAGCGCTGATTGAGTCGAGAAAGTAGCATTAAGGGTAAGAGAAGAGAAACAAAAGAGGTAACTTTTACTACTTTAAATCCTGTTTGCTGTAACTTGGTGATTAAATCTTGTTTGATATAGCGCCGGACGTGGTGAGCGTAGGTATCAGCTTGACTCCATAACCAGGGATGTTGGGGAACGGTCAGTATTATACCCCCCCAACAGGAATAGCTTGATACATTTGCTTAAGTACATCTTCATCTTGTTCTATGTGTTCCAGAACGTCAAAAGCTCCAATAATATCAAATTCCTCCGCAAAGGGGATATTACGGGCATCCATTTGAAATAGAGTGGTTTTACACAGGCGGTCTGTGGCAAATTGTAAGCCGGTAGTAAATATTTCACTACCGCAGGTGATGAGGTGGGGGAGGTGTTTTTCAATTCCCTGAAGGACAAACCCAGTTCCGCAGCCAATTTCTAGGAAGGTTTGAGCGTGGGGGAAGTAATGTTTAATGGCGTAAATGATTAAGCGGTTGCGGGCGCGAAACCAGAAGTTTTTGGCTTCTAGTTTTGCTAGTCTGGGGAAGGCACAGGCCTCAAATCCTTCGCTGGCTTCTGCGAGTTGCGGTGCAAAGCTCTGGTGTCCATCTAATATTGGGGGTGTGTAACCACAGGCGGGACAATCCCAGTTAGGTTGGTTAAAATGATGGTGACATTGAGGGCAGATTTTCATCGAAAATTATTGTTTATTAAAAATAATATATGATTTTTCCGTTTAACCTAGTTTTATACATTCTATAATGATATGAGTATAGGGTATCCGTAATAAGTCATGACGGATGTTACAGGATGTATGTGGGGGGAAATAAATTATACCCTATATTTAAGTAACCTTTTTCATCCCTTACATTTCGCCTTCGGTCTTTAGATATAATCCATCTGGCAATGGGGGATTGATTCTCTGTGTAGCAATTCTCAACAGCTACTAATCGGCCTCCGGGTTTCAAGGCGGTGTGAGCTAATTGAAACAGTTTTTCTGCTTCTATATCTTCAAGATGATGTAATACTCCAAACACCACAACAATATCAAAATATTCCCTATATGTGAGGTTGTCAGATGTGACTAGTTCACAGATAAAGGTTCCCTGATTGCCATAACGCTTTTTGGCATCACTAATATACTTTTCACTGGCATCAAATCCTATATACTCCACTTGGGGTAAGTAGGATAATATATCAGCAGGTCCACAACCAATATCTAGTATGCGATCGCCGATACTGGGTTTGAGATAATTTTTAATCAGAATATTACAGGCTCTATTCTGACCTAGGATTTTTTGAAATAAGCTATAAAAGAAAGGGATTGAAAGGATTGATCGAATTCCTTGGGTAATTTGAGGCATATTAATTTTTTATGATTCTTTTGAGAAATGGATTTCTACCCTTTACTGCCAATAATAATACCTAAAATAATTAATCCCAACCCCAGGGATTTGGGAATAGTCACGGGTTCTTTAAAGAAGATGGCGCTGAGAAACAGGACTAAGACAAAGGCTAAACTCATGAATGGGTAAGCATAGCTGAGGTCAAATTTAGTCATGGCGGCCATCCAGCTAATTGCTGCTAGGAATGCACCAGCAAAGCCACTAATTACCCAGGGGTTGAGTAGTAGTTTGATGATGTATTGCAGTTTGGCTATGTTGTCTGGGGGAAATGCTCCCGCCAGTTGCACTTGCCATTTAATTACAATTTGTCCGTAAACTGTGAACAGGATGGTTAGGAGGATGTAAAGATGATTCATTGTTTTTTGATTAAATATTATAAAATATCTTAGTTTATAAAAATCTTATTCTAAAATTTTTAACAGGACTTAAAGATGTTTTTGTTTGATCATCTATCATTTCTATAATTTTCAACAATCCTTCTCCGCAAACAACTATTGGATGATCATTTTCCACAAAAATCACCTTTCCTGGTGTACGATTTTCAATTACAACATCTTTTACTATTTCAGCTTCTAAAATTCTAACTAAATTACCATTTAGTATAGTTGATGCACCTTTATAAGGATAACTTACAGCATCAATAAACCTTTTTAATTCAATAGATGAATGGTTCCAATTAATTCGATAATCCTCATCATCTCTCCATAAACTATAAGTGGCTTTTTTCTCATCTTGAGGAATAACTATAAAATGATCATCATTAATAATTTTTTCCATTACATAAAGACAAGTTTCTTGATAGTTTTTAAGTATTTTAGTAATAGCTGCTTGGATTTTTATGGGATACTCTATTTGAGTTACAGATTGCGTTATAATATCTCCTTTATCATATTCTGATGTAGCTAATAAAGCTGTAACACCTATTTTTTGCTCACTGTTAATTAAGGCAGAAACTAAAGGGTTAAAACCCCTATAACGCGGAAGTAAAGAATCATGAAAAACAATTAAAACCTTATCATCTGTATTTATCATCCATCTCCAAGATATTGCTAACGCATACTTGGTATTTATAGAAATAAACTCTTTCTTATCTATAAACTTAGTAGAATGATATTCGCATAAAGACTTTATTTCTGAATAAAAATCTTTTTGTATTTGTGTATCACGAGAACCTATGACTATTTCTACATTATTTTTATAATTAGGTAATATTGATTTTAAAACTGTATGACCTTTTTCTGTCATAGCAAAAACTGTGACTTTATTGTTCATTTACATTAGCACCATAACTAAATTTAAAATTATTAGTTGACTTCTTCAGTAAATACAAAGGTCTTCTTTTTGTCTGATCAAAAGTTTTCCCTAAATAAATACCTAGTATTCCCAGAATAGAAATAATAATCCCACCTAGAAAATACAAAGACACAATCAGGCTACTCCAACCAGTTACAGGAGAACCATAAAAAAGAACCCTAACAGCAATATAAATACCATAGATAAATGACAAAGTGGAAATCAGAAAACCTAACTTAATAGACAGGCGTAGAGGCTTGTCTGAATAGGCGATAATTGTTTCACTAGCTAGTTTCCAGAGTTTGGCGAAAGTATAAGTGCTTTTGCCCTCAAAACGCTGGTCATGGGTAATGTTAATACTAGCGGTGGGAAATCCCATCCAATCTACCAAACCACCAAAAAATCTCAGTTGTTCCCGCATCACACAAAAATTCTCGACAACTTGACGAGAGATAATGCGGAAGTTACCTACTTGTCCATCATATTGCAAATCTGTCAAGTAATTGAAGATTTGATAAAATAACCATGAAGTAAGTCGCTTCAGCGGGGGATCTTTACGTTTACCTCTGCGAGCTAAGACAACATCATAACCCTGTTGAGCTTTGGCATACAGTCGGGGAATTTCTTCTGGTCTGTCTTGCAAATCACAATCCATAACAACTACCCAGTCAGCGTCACAATGATCTAACCCTGCTGTGATGCCATAATGTTGGCCAAAGTTACGACTGAATTGAATTCCTTTTACCCGTGGGTCAGTCTTACTTAACTCCACAATAATATCCCAAGAGCGATCGCCCCCACAATCCTCAACTAAAATGATTTCAAAATCCTGTGTAATCTCAGACAAAGAAACCTTGAGCCTGTCATAGAGAACATCAAGGCTTTTTTCTGCTTTATATACAGGGATGACAACAGATATATGAGACATTTGATGATGGTTGGAGTAAATGCAATTCTAGACTTGAGCTATTCCCCAGATAATTTAGTTCTGGTCGAACCCATTACAAGAGTATAGTTGAATTTGTTGCTGGGTAATATTCAACACCTGATTAAACCCTAATTTAGTGGACTTGGTGCAGATATCTTCCTTAGAAAGTGGACGATTCCAATCTAGGTTCGGACTTTGACATAGATGCTTATTTACCTGCGTATCATATAATTCTATGTTAGTAATGTATAATTAATGCAGTTGTATAAGAAATTCTCATAGGTCAGCCAAGAAATTATCAGGAAGAAATTCGGTGTAAAATTTGCTGAAATACCATCGCAGCCCAATCTACATCTAATTGAGCAAATAGGCGATCGCCCTAGGATTACGGTTATGGTAGGGATTGAAAATCGCCTGTCCTGAAGTAGCCAGGGAATGGAATTCCCTGTCTGAAAGCTCAAGTCGGTTAAAAACCGACTGGTTTTGCGGTGGGGTGGAGGTTGTTATATTTGTGAGCGATCGCCCCAGGATTACCGCTATGGTAGGGATTGAAAATTGCCTGTCCTGAAGTAGCCAGGGAATGGAATTCCCTGTCTGAAAGCTCAAGTCGGTTAAAAACCGACTGGTTTTGCGGTGGGGTGGAGGTTGTTATATTTGTGAGCGATCGCCCCAGGATTACCGCTATGGTAGGGATTGAAAATTGCCTGTCCTGAAGTAGCCAGGGAATGGAATTCCCTGTCTGAAAGCTCAAGTCGGTTAAAAACCGACTGGTTTTGCGGTGGGGTGGAGGTTGTTATATTTGTGAGCGATCGCCCCAGGATTACCGCTATGGTAGGGATTGAAAATTGCCTGTCCTGAAGTAGCCAGGGAATGGAATTCCCTGTCTGAAAGCTCAAGTCGGTTAAAAACCGACTGGTTTTGCGGTGGGGTGGAGGTTGTTATATTTGTGAGCGATCGCCCCAGGATTACCGCTATGGTAGGGATTGAAAATTGCCTGTCCTGAAGTAGCCAGGGAATGGAATTCCCTGTCTGAAAGCTCAAGTCGGTTAAAAACCGACTGGTTTTGCGGTGGGGTGGAGGTTGTTATATTTGTGAGCGATCGCCCCAGGATTACCGCTATGGTAGGGATTGAAAATTGCCTGT